>JBLMZM010000376.1:0-7461 GCA_050258815.1 Ignavibacteriales bacterium | reverse complement strand
GTATCGGTAAGTGTGGAATCGTGAAAAGTAATATTTGTAAAAATATCATCCAGGGCGATCATTAGCCTGTACCTGTCCGTATTCTTATTTGGTTTCCATAGGAATTTAAGCGTAAGCGGATTATCGGTCGAATTGTTATTGGGAAGTAAAAGTACCGGCGCTCCTGCAAGTGCCTGAATCGTAGTGAAACTCCACACTTCCGACCAGGGACTTATGCCTGAACTGTTTTTTGCACGCACCCTCCAATAGTAAGTTGTGGAATTATCGAGCCCGGTAACCTCTTTTGAAAGAGAGGAAAGTCCGGGATCATCAATAATTAACTCCTTAAAAAGACTGTCTTTTGCGAGCTGCAGGTGATATGTATCTGCTCCCGAGGATTTATTCCACACGAGTGTAAGAGATAAAAGCTGGTCTTTGGCGTGATTTGCAACTGCTACAAGACTGGGAGCAGCCGGAGGCATAGTGAGTATTACTCCGCCTTCTCTGAAAACAGATAACCCATAATAGCTTCCAATCCATTTGTTGTCTGCCGGGTCAACCGCCACAGAGTAAATAGAGTTAGATACTATGCCTGAATTAGAAGAATTATATATTGTCCAGTTACTGCCATCAAATTTAGCTATACCCCCTATATTGAGGCCTATCCATTTATTGCCCGATGAGTCAAATTGAATTGAAGTAATAGTAGTACCGTTAACTCCGGAAGAAACGGTATAAGAAGTCCATGCGCTGCCGTCATATTTGGCAAGAACTGGTTCGTTTTGATCTGCTCTGATCCATACATTACCATCCCTGTCAACTGAAATAACCCGCGTTGAGAAATAGTTGCTGAATTGTGTCCATGATGCTCCGTCAAACTTTACCAGGCTGCCGTGATATGAACCGGCCCAGACATTTCCATTCAGATCCACAGCAAGTGAAAGAACAGCATTGCGTGGGAGTCCTGAATTGGATTGGTTAAATATGGTCCAGTTATTATTAGAAAACTTCAGAACGCCGGCCTCATCTACCCCGACCCATGTATTACCCTTCGAATCAAAGTCAATTGCTGAGACAGATCCCTGCACGGGAAGGTTGTATGTTGTCCAGCTGCTCCCGTCAAATTTTATAATTTTGCCATCCAGTGTTCCGAACCATTTACTGCCGCCGGGATCAATTGCTATGCTGAGTGTACGGTTATCCGGCAGGCCGGAGTTGGAGCTGTTGTACGTCTTCCATATTTTACCGTCAAAGGAAGTTACAGTACCGCCAGCCAGCATCCATTTATTCCCCTCATGGTCCACAACAATTAGCGTGACATTATTTGCGGGCAGGCCGGAATTCCAGTATTTATATTCAACCCAATTACTGTTGTCAAATTTGGCTAAATTCAATTCCGTCCCGATCCATTTATTTCCCATCTGGTCGGCAGCAATTGAGGTGACTTTATTTATCTGTTTTCCTGAATTGAAGGTTTTGTAAACTGTCCAGTTGTGGTCATCATACTTAGCCAGTCCGCTGTCAGTTCCAAACCATTTATTTCCCTGGGCATCAACATAAATAGAGTTGATAAAGTTAGCCGGCAGTGAGGAGTTCGTAGTATTGAATACTGTCCAGTTCGTGCCGTCAAATTTAACTAATCCGTTTGTAGAATTTCCCATCCATATGGCTCCACTGTGGTCTATTGCAACGGGACGAACATAATTTATTGGTGAGCCGTAACTTGACGGCTTATAAACAGTCCACGCAGAATCGTCAAATTTTACAAGTCCTTCGCTTGTTGCCAGCCATTTATTTCCTACTGAATCAAAAGCAACGCTATAGACAGCATTGGATGGTAAACCGGAATTGGAAGTGTTATACTGTGTCCAGGTATTACCATCATACTTTGTGAGTCCTGCAAAAGTTGCAATCCATTTGTTTCCATGAGAGTCAATTGAAATCGAATTAAGCCCGTGATCAGGCGTTGAAAGAGCAGGATAATTTTGTATTGTCCAGTTAGTTCCGTCATATTTCACAAGTCCCCCGCCTTTTTTGCCGATCCATTTATTTCCCTGATTGTCCACGGCAATTGAAGCGACCGGATCTTCAGGCAGTCCAATTTCCTTATTGCGGAAAAATTCCAGCCCTCCATTTGAGACATTCATCCTGATGATATTTATATCCGTCCCGATCCATAAATACTCCCCTTCGGCTGCAATGCTGTTCACCTGGGTTGGACCAAAATAGTTAATCCACTGGTCAGATTGGCAATATGAGATTGTGTAAAAGATAACCACAAATGAAAAGATTCTTAGTAATTTCATAGTTGTACCTCCACAAGTTATTTAAAAACCAGATAAATTGAGGGTGGCATTATTCGGCAAACGTGTTTGATATTGCTGAGGCAACTAACAAAATTTGAGCATATCCCGGGAAAAGGATGGGAAGTAATCTTTTTTGGTGCGTTTCCCCGGGAAGAAGATTTGTAGATTTTTTGCCGGTCAGATTATTTCGCATCCACTGAGAAATAAATCTTTTACGAAATTATAAGCAAACCATTTTCTTTGGCAGATGAATAGAGATAAATTACTCCCCTGCCTCATGTATTCATTCAGGAACTAATATTCCGATGAATTTTCCAGGGGGGCAGAGATCCTCTGCCCCGAATGATTATTTCAGGATTATGAATTTCTTGCTGTCTCTGAACACTCCTGCACTTATTGTGTATATGTATACCCCGCTTGGAAGAGCTGAGGCATTGAACCGGTAATTATATTCGCCTTCATCCTGCTCTTTATTGATCAGGGTAATTACTGTACGCCCCAGCATATCCAGGATTTTTATTTCCACAAATGATTTTACAGGAAGCCAGTAGCGGATAGTAGTCACCGGGTTAAACGGATTAGGATAGTTCTGGAATAATGAATATTCCTTTGGAATCAACTTACTTTTATCAACACCGGTTAAGGTAACAGAAGCAATGTTACTGTATGCTGAATACGCAAACAGAGTAAAGGCTTTTATTCTGTACTGATATGTGGAAAGCTGACTGGCTAAAGTATCTGTATATTCTGTAATGTTAGCTTTTACTGTATCGAATAAAGTAAAATCAGCATTTTGCTTTCTTTCAATTATGTATCCAGTTTCATTTTCAGAGTTATCCTTCCACTTAAGATTTACCTTTTTATTATCCTGAACGGAAGCCCCGAGTCCATCAGGAGCATAAAGCACCGTTGTGAAGTTCCAGACCTCTGAGTATGGGCTTTTGCCTGCAGCATTCTCTGAGCATACTTTCCAGTAATACTTCACTCCCTCTTTCAAATATTTTATTTCCTTTGTTGTTTCAGCAGCAGAATCATTTTCAACAATGCCTTTGAACAGGCTGTCTTTTGCCAGCTGCAGATTATATGTTTCTGCTCCTGTAGATCCACTCCATGACAATGTAAGACTAAGCGGCTGATCTGTGGAATTATTACTTACCGATAAGAGCTTGGGAGCCTCGGGAGGAAGTATCATTAACTCAGAAACCGGCCGGCGGAATATTCCAAGTCCGTCTGTCCCGGCAAAAATATATTTGTCGTTATAAACCAGGGAAATGAGTTTATCCGGAAAAACACCCTTTGCCTCCACCCATGAGGAATCTGTCCGGGAATATGCATAAATTTCACCCCAGGGCAGTTGTGCATAGCAGCTGCTGCCCAGAGCGTAAAGGTTACTGATATCAGAGTTGGGTGGAAATCCCTTTAGTGTACCTCTCCACGACTTTCCACTGTCAGCCGAGACAAATGCAAACTGACGGTGACTATAACCAAAGTTGTATGCGACAAATATTTTATCTCCGGCAACTGATATTGCATTTACGCCAAAAGGCATTCCTTCCTCCTTAATTGAAGCAGTCCAGCTTGCTCCGTAATCGGTTGTAAGAAATATCCCCCCTCCGCCCGGACTAATTTTAGCACCGGCAAATATTTTGTTCCCGAATGAAGTCAGGTGGGTTACTGCAAGTATTCCATCCACATAAGTTTTAATTCCATTGTTAGCTGCCTTCCAGTTAGCGCCGTTATCGGTGGAAAGAAAGACTCCGCTATCCGTCCCTGCGAAGATAAAGCTTCCTGTTGAAGCTGCCGCATTGAATTTAGTTTGAGGCAGATTCTCAGTTATTGACTTCCAGTTCAGACCGTTATTCGAAGAACGGTAAACCCGGTTTTTAGATACTGCCAAAATATCATTGCCACTGACTGTAAATGAAATTATTTCGGAGCTGTCCAGCCCATTATCACTGGTATTCCAGCTCCCGCCGTTATCACTTGAAGAAGAAACTCCGGCAGGGGTCCCGGCCAATAGTATGCCGTCTTTTATTATCATTGCAGCCGCCGTAGAATAATTTAGTCCATTGCTTGCCGGATTCCAGCTTAAACCTTTGTCTGATGAAACAAAAACGCCGCCGCTGTTTGTTCCGGCAAAAACAAGACTGTCTTTTACATATAAAGTATTAATTGTATTGATCATTAGACCGTTGCTGGCTGAACTCCAGGTCTCCCCATTATCCGTAGAGCGGTAATTACTCCCATAAATCCCCGCGTAAACATAATTGTCCTTTACTGCCAGAGCGCGGATGGTTGTTCCTCCGAATCCCGCCGAGAGTAGCTTCCAGCTATTCCCCCCGTCAAATGAACCAAAGACACCTCCGTTATCAGTTCCCGCATAAACTGTATCACCCTTTAGAGCCAGCGACTTCATAACCTCCGATGTTATTCCACTGTCCAGCAGCTTCCAGTTAAGGCCATTATCGGTTGAACGGTAAAGCCCGCTGTAAGTAGCGGCAAATAAACGATTTTTCCCAATGGCCAGTGCAGTTAATAATGTATATTCCGGCAGCCCGTTACTCACGGATGTCCAGTTATTACCATAATCTTTTGAGAAGTAAACTTCGCTTTTATTTCCTGTATATATACCGGCAAATACTGTATCCCCGCTAAATACAATTCCGTTTACCCGCCCGTTTGTTAAATCCGGCAGACCATTATTTACTTCTGCCCAGCTTGTACCGGTATTTTTGGAAATAAATATCCCTTTGCCGTAGGTTCCGGCAAATATAAAATTGCCGCTTGAAGCAAGTGAATGGAATGAACTATTCTCAGGCAGCCCGGTGCCAGTTGACTTCCAGTTTGAACCGTTATCTGAAGATACATAAATCCCCCCTTCTATCCCGGCAAAAATATAACCTTCGCTTGCTGTAAAAGAATATACCCTTGCTCCGCCGGGACCGTTAGTCCGCACCCACTGGGCTTGTATTGGGAAACTGATGAATAAAATGCTGATAAAAAGAATAGATAAAAGAGCTGACAAAAGATTTTTCATGATTAACCTCCCCAAATTCAATGTTTGACAAAAGGCGGCATGTGTAATCTTTATCGCCAGAATAATAAATTCTTTATACGCTAATTAAGCAAACCATTTCGGGGGTGAGGCAGCTTATTGCCCTGAGCAAGGCAGAAACGCCCTGAAAAGTGTATTCTTAAAACCTTGAGCCTCAAACTTTGAACCTTGAACCTTGAACTTTATTTTCTTATATATCCGTAATAAAGAAATTACAATTAATTTTATGCATAGCACAACACAGCACTTCAGCCTTGAGGACATGATTGGCCAGCGATACAGGAAATTCCAAAAGCTGATGCCTTTTAAGATACGCGAGATTCTGCTCGTTTCGAGCCTTTATGACGCTTACCTCTTTGAAGAGGACGGGCGCCTCTATGAACTAATAAGAAAGGAATACCAGGCCCTGAACCTAAGCCACGCTCCCGAGATAACTCACGTCTCAAGCGGCATCGAGGCCGTCCAGCTGGCAAAGGAAACCCGCTTCGACCTTATTATTACCACCATGCATATCGAGGATATGCACGTCGTTAAATTTGCCAAAGCTGTCCGTAACGCAGGCCTGAATATTCCAATTATTCTCCTTGCCTACGATAACCGTGAAAGAAAGGAACTGGTTACCAACTACGACACGTCCGTCTTTGAACAGGTATTCATCTGGCAGGGCGACTACCGCCTGCTTATCGGTATCGTTAAAAGCGTGGAGGATAAATTAAACGTCGATAACGACACGAAGTTCATTGGCGTGCAGTCCATTATTCTCATAGAGGATAACGTAAAATTCTATTCCTCATACCTGCCTATCATTTATACAGAGGTCCTGAAACAGTCTCAGCGCCTTATATCCGAGGGCGTTAATCTCTCGCATAAATTTCTAAGGATGCGTGCAAGGCCTAAGATCCTTCTGTGTACAACTTATGAGGAGGCATGGGGCTATATAGAGAAATATTCAGAGTACATTCTGGGCGTAATATCCGACATTAACTTTACTCATTACGGCATCAAGGACCCGGAGGCAGGAATTAAATTCGCACGGAATGTTAAGGCAATCCACGAGGATATCCCCGTTCTCCTGCAGTCGAGTAACGCTCAGCACGCCGAAAGCGCCAGAAACGTTGGGGCATCGTTCCTTCTGAAGAATTCCCCCAGACTTTTACACGAATTGCAGGAATTTATCATACACCGTTTTGGCTTCGGCGACTTTATCTTCTATACCCCTGACGGCAGAGAAGTTGGAATTGCAACAAACCTTAAGGAACTCGAGGAACAGCTTAAAAGAGTCCCGGATGAAACCATACAGTATCACGCCGAAAGAAATCACTTTTCCAACTGGCTTAAGGCAAGGACCGAGTTCTGGCTTGCTCATAAGCTCAGGCCTCACAAGGTGAGCGATTTCCCGAGCATAAATCACTTAAGGCAGGAACTGATCAGCTCACTGCACGAGTACCTGGAGCTCCGTACAAGAGGCATTATAACAGATTTTTCAAAAACCTCGTTCGACCCGCAAAACAGTTTCGCCCGAATTGGGGGCGGATCCATTGGCGGAAAGGCCCGCGGCCTGGGATTCTTGAATAATTTGATTTACAACTATAACCTTCGCGACCGCTTCCCGGGTGTTAAAATGTTCGTCCCCGCGGCTGTTGTAATTGCAACTGACGTGTTCGACAGCTTCATAGAAGCAAATGAGCTCGTCAATTTCTCACTTAATGCCACAGATGATGAGGAGATTGCAAGAAGGTTTGTTGATGCTAAAGTCTTCCCAAAAGACGTAAAACGCAAGCTTGCAGACTTTCTAGATATGGTCCATGAGCCGCTCGCCGTACGTTCTTCCAGCCTCCTTGAGGATTCGCAGTACCAGCCTTTCGCCGGCGTCTATGAGACTTACATGCTTCCGAACAATGACGAGGACCCAGACGTAAGATTGAAGGAACTGCTTAACACAATAAAAAGAGTTTATGCCTCCACATTTTTCAAAGCGGCTAAAGACTACATGAAAGTTACCAGCTACCGCCTTGAAGAAGAAAAAATGGCGGTCATTATCCAGCGCATGGCGGCCTGGCGCGGTTACGAATATTGGCAGGCCAAGAAAGCAGGCGAGGCCGGTGCGGCTTTTGAGTCTGC
>JBLMZM010000375.1:0-4633 GCA_050258815.1 Ignavibacteriales bacterium | reverse complement strand
ACTATTCTTGCGGCCTCATCTGTCCTGTTCTGCGGGGGATGAGGATAGATTGTATGGCCTTCGAGGTATTTGCCCGTAGGGTCAATAATAGCCACTTTACTGCCGGAGACAAAGCCCGGGTCAATTCCCATGATCATTCTTTCAGCAATAGGCGGCTGAAGGAGAAGCTGCTTCAGGTTGGAAGCAAAGATTTCAATTGCGTGCAGGTCGGCTACTTCCGTAAGGAAGCTTCTGACTTCGCGCTCGATTGAAGGGAATATGAGTCGGGAGAATGAGTCCTCTGTTGTTTCTTCCAGAATCTGCATGAATACGGAATCAGGGTAGTTAAAGTAGGTTTCAAGGATTTTTCTTAAAACCGGGCCTTCTTCAAGCTGGAGGTTTACTTTGAGTACCTTATCCCTTTCGCCGCGGTTAATGGCAAGGATCTGGTAGGGCTTAAGGCGCGTGATCTCCATTTTGAAGTCGTAATAGATCTCATAAACATCCTTCTTTGTATCTACCGATCCGGCTTCTTTTTCCTTTGCTTTTTCGGAGCCCACGACGGCGGTGTTCTGGACGTATTCGCGGACAGTCTTGCGGATCTCGGCATTTTCGCTGATCATTTCGGCAATAATATCCTTTGCTCCCTGGAGGGCTTCTTCAACTGAGGCAACGCCGAGTTCCTCATTGATAAATTCTGCCATTTTTGCCTGAAAATCGCCATTAAAGAAGGGATTTTCGAGTATGAACATTGCAAGGGGCTCAAGTCCTTTAGCCTTGGCGATAGTGCCGCGGGTTTTTCTTTTAGGTTTATAAGGGAGGTAGAGATCCTCAACTTCCTGGAGTTTGGTTGAGGCGGTAATTTTGTCCCTTAATTCATCAGTAAGTTTACCCTGTTCCTCGATGCTCTTTAAGATAGTTTCCTTTCTTTCCTCAAGGATTGTGATATAGTTCAGGCGGTCTTCAATCTCGCGCAGCTGTTCTTCGTCGAGTCCGCCGGTTCTTTCCTTACGGTAACGGGCGATAAATGGGATTGTAGCGCCGTCCTTAAAAAGCTCGATCACCTCTTTAACCTGGTCGACCCTAACTTTCAGTTCATTGGCAATTATTAAAGGAATATTGATCATTATAAAACCCTATAAAATTTAACAGAAAACCTGATATTTATACATTTGATGCAGGAGTCTTGTGATTATCCTGATTTTTAGAGAACAAAAGTAAGTCCAAACGGATGAATATATCAAGACTTTTTTGGAAATCTAAACTTTTCCGCTGAAAAAGCGATAATTATTATGTACTGGCGTCTTTATTTAAAAATACCTCAAACTTAAAGGAAACTTACCGGGTCATGGAACAGGAAGAATTCATAGCTGAGACTTCGGGTGAATCGCTGGGTCGGGAGACTCAGGTTGCCAGGTTCAGAACCTATGCCAAGGAGCACTTCCAGGATCTGGTAAAAAGGGAGGTAGATTATTTAGAATTCATAAAAAAGAGCGCCCAGTTCTACAGTTTCCGTTTACCGCCGGACAAAGGGGAGCTGTTCATAAGGTATACATCGGCCCCGTTTTTCTGGCTGTGTGATTCTCCGGCCCTGACAAAGTTTGAAGAGTGGTTAAAGCTGGAGTCGAAGGGCAGGAGCACGGCTCTGGAAGGCTACAGGACGATCAAGGAATTTTATTCCAAATGGGCCACATTAAAATCGGAGCAGGAAAAAAAGTATTATTCGCTTTCGACGCTGAAGCTGATTGAACGTGAGACGAATAAAGACAATATTCTTGTACATATATTTCATGCAGTAATACTCACCTACGATAAAAAGCTGTTTAACCCCGCAAAAGCCTCCGAGATATTGCAGAATGCGCTTATGACGCTGGAGAATCTGAAGCTGGATGCTCAGCTGAAAAGTGAGTTTCAGTATCTGCTATACATTTACCTGGGGTTTGCCTTATTAAAGCAGCTGAATTACGAGGAAGCAGCAGAGAAGTTTACCGCCGCAACAAATTCAAGTCCCATTGGCATTACGGCAAAGTTTTATCTTGCCTATGCGGCAAGGCGTGCCGGGAGTCCAGAGGCTGCAATGATGATGCTTAATGAGTTATTGCATTTTGACAAGGAGGCAATTGAGTATGCTGTTGAGATGAACAGCATGATGCTGATGGCGTATTATATCAGGCATGCGGTGACTTATGAAATATTTGCAGAGCCGGATTTTGCGGATCTTCTTGAAGAAATTGAGGCGGCCATAGCCATTGAGACGGGGATAAAGGAATTCAGTTTTGTGAAGATTTCCGATGCGCTTTCAAAGCTTGGGGAGTCGAAGGTAAAGGAATTTTACACCGAGGAGCTGGAAAAGAGCATAGCTTTTCTTGACAAGATCTGCACGGGGCTAATAGGGAATAAGAACACGATAGCCGATTACACATTATCGGCGCTGCATGCAAAGCTCCTGAAGATTGTGGAAAAGATAATAGAGAACATCCGGCAGAAATTCATGGCGGAGGTTTATGATCAGCTTAAGCAGTTCGACATAACAATAGATGAAAACCTCAATATAATAAAGCATCTGGAAAGAGAAGAAGAGGAGATGAAGAATCTCCAGAAGAAGAAGCTGGAGGATCAGCTTGAGGAACTGGAGACGACGATAAACGAGAATATTGCTTTTCTGGAAGACAAGATTGAAAACATACACCTGGATTCGAAGTTCAATCCCCACACAGTGTTCAACAATTCGATGGTTTACAATTTAATAGTAACGCTGGTAGTCTTTACGATAGGGGCATTTACAGGCTGTTCAAGGAGTTCACTTGACACTTCTGAGGGCTTAAGGGATATAATGTCGACAGTAATGCTTGGGGGTATCAAGTGGGGTACGGTAACGTTTTTCATAGGGACGATTATATCCGCATTTACGGCGGCCTTTGCCGTAATGGAGCGTACGACAGAGAAGCAGAACCTGTTAAGGAAGATCACGTATTTCAAGTCGCACAAGGAGCGTGAGGTAGAGCTTTTGACGCGTGAGAGTGAAAAGAGGATAAAGACGATAGGGGAGAACTTCAGGGAGAGGGTTACGGATCACAAGAGGACGGTAGACAGGATAAGGGATGAAAAAGAAGGCCGCAGCGCCGAGCTCCTGGAAGAAGCAAACAAAAAGATAGACAGCTACAAGGAGAGACTGGATGTGGTAGTGAAGGTGGAGGGGTAGATTCAGAACAGTATCCGCCCCGTTTTTACCTTCCGAAAAGAGTCCTATAAAGAGCCAAATCATTCCATGCAAAAATCTATTCCTAATTAAAACTTAAAGTAACTTGTGGCTAATTTTAGCCATAAATCCAAAGTACCTCAATTTTACTCCTTAAATACAGTCCAAAATAAAAGAAAATAGGGTGGTACAATATTAGAATAGTTTATTATGCTCATTGGTTCCCCTGGGCAGAGTTCAGGTATTTCTATTTAGCATTGCAAACTCCTAGCGGATGCTTTCAGATATATTAATGAAAAGTACCACCAGCAATTTGCTTCACTGAATAAGGTTGTGTTAAAAAAGAAGCAATATTTGTCCGATTTATAAGCTAATTGTCAGAATCAGTTGTCTATTCTGACTGTTAAAAGCGCAAGAATTTTGCTATCAGGGAAAGTGGCAGACTTTCGCTGACGGTATATAATTATCATTTAGAAATAATATGGATAAAAAATGAATCGAGTAATTTCCCATCCTGCATTTGCCGCCGCCAAGGCAGCATTTGAAAGCAAGGATTACATCAGTACTGAAGATAAATGTACTGAGCTACTTGACAGAAAAGAGGTTCCGCATTTGGCGTATTTGTTGTTGGGAAAAGTATATTTAAAATTAGATAAAAAAATAGAAGCACTCGTATTTTTAGAGAAAGCATTTAATCTCGATTCAAGTAACATTGAAATTGCATATGAACTAGCGCAGTTATATTATGACCTTGGATATTACAAGCAGTCAGCTGAAATCGTTTCAAATCTTGATATACAAAATCCTTCACAAGATATATTGAATACACTAAAATTTAAGTTGAAAACCAAAGGAAATAAAGAATCTGCTAATTTGATTACTAAGTTGGAAGAATTTAACAAGAGTATTCCAACCACTTTTACATTTGAAACCGTTTTAGCATGCAATCTAAAATGTCCTGAATGTGCAATTGGGCATGGGCTAATTAATAGAAAAAGAGAATGGGTAACATTCGATAAATTCAAGATAATTGCCGATAAGGTAAAACCTTTTGCAAAATATTTTTATTTACATTTATGGGGGGAGCCGATGTTAAATAAGGATATTTTTAAGATAATCAATTATGCATCAGGTTTCTCTAAAACCAACATAAGTACAAATGCTTTGCTCATAGATGAAAAAAAAGCGGAACTCCTTATTCAATCGGGTGTAAGTGATCTGATTGTATCCATCGATGGATACTCACAGGAAGCATATGAAAAATACAGGATTGGAGGAAATATAAGCAAAGTATTTGATGCATTGAATTACTTGGTCTCATTTAATAAGACTTATGGGAACAAGGTAAACATAATTCCTCAGTTCATTGTCTTTAAACACAATCAGCATGAGTTAAGTGCATTTAGGGCATATTGTCAATCGCTCGGACTTACCCCGCTATTTAAATCTCCATAC
>JBLMZM010000374.1:0-24884 GCA_050258815.1 Ignavibacteriales bacterium | reverse complement strand
CCCATTTTGCGTGCGCTTTTCTCGTCGTCAGCAATAAAAACTTTGATCTTGTGCTTTAAGCCCAGGTTTTTTACAGCATCTTTGCCGAGCAGGCCCGAAGCCGTAAATGCAGCCGAATTCGGCAGGTGAAACTTTTCAAATTCCTTCTGATCCCTGAAGTCAAATATCTGCAGGTCACTTTCATTGTCAAGAATCCTGTAGGCGAGTTCATCGGCAGTAATTGTTTTCATTTCATGCTGATTAATAAAGTCGGGACTACCGGCCTTCTGAAGCAGAGTCATCTGCCTCGCGGGGAACATAAAAGCTGAAATTGCAATAAGGAGTCCGACTGAGGCCAGACTCACATAGTAGGGTGTAAGCTTAACGGCAGGTTTCTTTACCCCGTTGACTTTATTCTCAATTATTGAGGTCATCCAGAATGCGGCCAGTGCAACTGCGGTTAAAAGGAACGCAAAGAGCGACTGCGACATGTGCAGCGTTTCAAACATCCTTACATTTCCCCAGTTCGCAGATTTATACAGTGTCTCAAAAGCCGGGTAGCCTTCTGCAAATACCAGCACCCCAAGGAATGAACCGGCAACAAATATGATGGCATCTATCTTGCCGATAGCGGCTGCACATACACTTGTACCGGGACAGAAGCCTCCAATCACAAAACCCAGCCCCATTATGAGTCCCCCCACAATTGCCGACCAGAGGAAAGTTGGATTGATGTAAGTAAGACTTATGTCCAGCAGCCCGAAATGCTCCAGGGCAATAACACCGGTCATAGCAACCACACCTGCCGTAAAGAATACGCGCAGTACGGTAAAGTCATAACCATAAAATAAACCCACAAGCTTTTTCGACGTTGAAAATCCAGCCTGTTCCAGTATTAAACCGAACAGTATTCCTATAAAGAGCGCGACTATAAGGTTCAGTTCATTTCCAATAATATCAGGAACTAATGGTCCCATATGTAAAATCTCCTATTTAATCCGGTTTATATCCAAAGCTTTCTGAAAAAGTAGGCAAAGGCATATGCCCCGCCAAATATTGCGATCATCGTTATGATGCCTCCCGTTGAAAGAACGGCCATTCCGCTCAGAGCCGCACCGCTGGTGCATCCCCTGCCAAGCTGTGCCCCGAATCCGAATAAGGCTCCCCCGGCTAATGCTCCGGCTATTCTGGTCCTGGATGTTATCTTCGGGCCATGCTCCAGTTTGAAGCTCAGCCTGTTGGATACAAGTCCCGAAATAAAAGCACCAATTACAACGCCTGTGACTTCAAATACGAGCCAGTTCATCAATGGACTTCCTGAATGCTCTCCGGAATATTCCTTGTAAAATTTCTGTGTTTCAGTGTGTGCCGGGGCTATCTGCTCAACGGCAGCAACAGTAAAGCTTTTGACCGCACCGCTTGCTCCCAGTCCCCTACCGGTTATGTAAATAGTCAGAATAAGCAATAATCCCAACAGACTGCCGGCCAGGTAAGGATTCATATATTTTGTTTTTTCCATATAAACCTCTGTTACAATTGATGTATTAATTCGTTTTCTTCTTCAGTTTTTTCCTGTTCAATTTGCGCCGGCTCATCCGCCTCCAGCTCCTCGAAGCCGGTAAGCATTGCCTTAAGGTTGGACGTGATCTCCTTTCCGGTGGTTATGAGGTAAAGGTGCGCTATGATAAAAGAGACCAGCAGGAATGCCGCCGCCGTGTGCAGAAATGCGATGATTTCGAGCGACTGAATATTCAGGGCTTCTATTCCATGCCTTTGCGGATAGCGGTAGAACATATACAGGAGTCCCGATGTTACTATCACCGGAATAACCAGAATTTTAAGTCCAAAGTACACAAACCTCTGCAGCGGGTTTAGCTTGCTCAGCACCGTCTTTCTGGTTGGATGCTTTGCATTCTTAAAAATTCCGAACAGGTAATAGTTGAGCTGTGCTTTCATGTTCTGTAATGTAGGTATGTATTGTTTCCATTCCCCGGTTGTAAAGTGCCAGAAAATTGCAAACACAATCAGTACCAGGAACATATAAGCGGCAATATTATGGTATTTCACTGCATTCTCAAACCCGAAGAAAGTCAGCGATCCGTGTATTTCAAATCCGCTGAACGCCAGGAAGAATATCAGGATGGCCTGAGTCCAGTGCCAGAAGCGTTCAAAAGCTTTATAGACATATGCTCTTTTCATCATTTTACCCCTTTCTTTTTTAGCTTATATGAGCTTATTACCCTGAGAGCACCGTGAATCAGTACGCCGGCGAACGTAGCCATTATCAGTATTTTCCCCAGAATGTCAATTATCCCGGAGTAATTTCTTCCAGGCAGATAAAAATCATTAAGAGCTGCAAGCCTGCTGTTTTGGCGCACATGGCATTCGTTGCACTTAACCGCATTTTCTTTGGTGGATACCATGTGGTTAACGGGCCAGTTCATTTCAGTTTCTATGAAAGATATTTTACCGCTAAATGGCATATTGATCTCTTTCATGCCAACCTCTGCAGCACGCTTCCAGTCAAAATCCTTCCATAATGCGCCTTCGCCTTTGCTTTCGGCAAACAGTTTTGGCTGGATGAGGATTTTGTTGACGGGATCATATGGCTGTCTGGCCCGGTGTACTTTTACCGGAATTATTTTGGAATCGGGATCATTATACTCTCCCATAAGCGGGTTCAGGACCAGGGGTCTTGCGGTATCGCCTATAGTATCCCCCAGCAGATAGTGGGAAGCGTTTCCGTTGAACCATGCGTATTCGGGTTTGAGGTTTCTGCCCCACCTGAAGCTTCCCTTGATTGACATGTAGGCGTGATTGCCCAGGCTGTCTTCCTCTACAAAAGGCTCGCCGTTTTTCAGCTTTCCGGCTGTGGACCAGTCCCAATGCATCTTGGTTGAATTTACTTTTGAATAGGTGGAAATGTGGCAGGTCTGGCACCCCACCTTCAGTGTATGCTCATTCAGAATACTGTTTTCATGCGGAGTATTTGTGTGGCATTGTTCGCATGTAACCCTGTTGTGGTTCATGGATGAAAGTGAATAAAGCTTTCCCGAAATATTGTGTTTTTCAGTAATGTGGCAGTCGACGCACTGCATATCTGCCCCATCAACGCCCATGTGAACGTCAACGTCCCTGGACGGCTCGAACATGGATTGCTCCAGGTCGCCGTGTTTTACATTATTGCCGCCTCCGCCAAAGAAGTGGCAGACACCGCAGTTTGAACGCTTAGGGCGACCAACGTGTCCGGCAATATTATTAAAATTCAGCGTCAGATCGGGAGCCCCGCCCTTTTCGGGAGCCTTGGTATAAGTTTCTGTATTATCATGGCAGACCAGGCAATCGATATTTTTGGGGTCCGTATATACCATGTGATTCTTATCCATTCCGAGTCCAATATGGCATTTTGCACAGCTCTGCTCATTGCCCTGAACGCCAATACAGAAATTATTGATGGCATTCTTCTTGCCGATGCGTACAATTCCGCGGCCTTCAATATACTCCTCCCTCTCCCAGTTCCAGTGGTTGGAATGCATGACTTCGGTGTGCCGCTGATTATGGCATCCGATGCATGCCTCTGTCACCTTTTGAGGCGAGGTGAACTTCTGCTGCAGGACGCTGAATTTGGAGTGATCTACCGATGGAGTGTGCTTTACGGAATACTTTTCCTTCAGCTTCATTAGAGAATCCGGCTCCTGGTCTTTTCTTATTACTTTACTTAAGACTACTGCCGCCACCAGACCCAGCGCCGCCAGTAACAGGATTATTTTACGCATAAATTAATTTATCCTTATTTGTTATTTTCCTTTCCCTGATACTTTATACCCTAAAATTTATTTTTCATTAACCCATTTCCCGAATATATCTACCAGGATCTTTAATGAGGATAGTATTTTTTCCTGGTCTTCCTTACCAACCTGCTCCAGCAGCTTCTGGTGCAGTTCCACGTAGCTCTGGTTCAGGTTGCCGATAAACGGGGCACATTTAGGCGACGTGGTTATGATTACATTCCGCTTGTCATTCTGGTCCACTTTCCTTATAAGCAGCTTTTTTTCCTCCAAAGAGCTCACAATATGCGTTATTCTGCCTGGTGTCAGCTTCAAAAGGTTGCAAATTTCCTTAATAGTCAACTGCGAGCTGAAGGCAAACAGCTTAAGAAGCTTTACTTCGGCCGGCGACAAATTGAAGCTGGAAGCAAAATACTCTTCCTTAATGTTGCAGTTCCGCGTCAGAGTGCAAATCAGCTCAGCCAGAGCCTCAGCTTTGTTGAAATCTTTTTCCATTTCAATTCCCTGATATTAAATTATTTTAGGCCCTAAAATAATATGTTTTTATTTTGGATGCAAATTTCCTGAAGATTTTCCGGGAAGAATAATTTTTGTCATTTCCCGGCGGGCAGATCCCTTCGGGAATTAATATTTGTATATTTGTATTTTAGATTTTTTTAGGAAAATGAATGAATATTCTTGAGTGGACATTGCTGATCTCCGCCGGGTCATTCACCGCGGGACTGCTGGGAGCATTAACCGGTCTGGGCGGCGGAGTAGTGGTTATCCCCATGCTTACTCTTTTATTCGGAGTTGATATAAGGTATGCCATCGGGGCTTCCCTGGTCTCGGTAATTGCAACTTCCTCCGGTGCAGCGGCGGCATACGTTAAGGAGGGTTATTCCAATATCAGAATCGGAATGTTCCTTGAAATTGCCACAACTGTAGGAGCCTTATTCGGTGCCTATCTGGCGCATTGGCTGTCAACCGGAGTCATAGCCGTAGTATTCGGTTTAGTATTAATTTATTCGGCTGTTGCATCGCTGAGGCCGCCAAAGATCGTCAGTACGGACGGTAAGAAAGACAGGTTTGCTACACGGCTGAAACTGAATGGCAGTTACCCCACACGAAACGGGGAAAGTGAATATAATGTTTATAATGTCCCGCAGGGATTCAGCGTTATGTTTATTGCCGGTTCCCTTTCGGGCCTGCTGGGCATCGGATCAGGCGCGGCAAAGGTGCTGGCGATGGACAGGATAATGAAGATTCCTTTTAAGGTATCCACTACTACCAGCAATTTTATGATAGGTGTTACTGCAGCGGCAAGCGCAGGCATTTACCTGAGCCGCGGATATATAGATCCCGGTGTTGCAATGCCGGTAATGCTGGGGGTTCTGCTGGGATCCCTGCTTGGAGCCAGGGTCCTCATGCGGGCAAGGACAAAGTGGCTGAGGATAGTTTTCAGCGTTGTGATATTTGTGCTCGCACTGGAAATGATATATAATGGAATCAGCGGGAGGATATGATGAATAAAAATCTTACACCAGACAAGATAAATCCTGTTGAGGACAGGGACATTGAAAATACGATGGGGACTCTGCTGAGGACCGGGGTGATTTCGGCCGCAGTGCTGGTTTTTATCGGAGCCGTTTACTATCTGCTTAAAAACGGTTCTCTTATTCCGGATTACTCAACTTTCAGGGGTGAATCGGAGGAATTCAGCACACTGGGCGGCATATTTAAGTCCTTTATCTCATTACACAGCCGCGGCATCATTATGTTAGGATTGCTTGTGCTCATCCTTACTCCCATTGCACGGGTGCTCTTTTCGCTGATAGCATTTACTCTTGAAAAGGATTATATCTATACGGTAATTTCAACCGTGGTGCTCATAATTCTTCTTTTGAGCTTTTTTAACCTGATATAATTCAGTATGATTAATGCTTCTGCTGAATAAACCCAATAACCAGGTTATGCAGCCAGGGGGTAAAGGTGGTTTGTTATTACAAAATTGCATGCTAACATGCGCATCACGGTATAATTCACTTCAGCCCATACAGGCGGTATGGGCTGAAGCATAAATATAATGCGGGTTAAAGGACTTCTATTTTAATCTTCGTCGCAGTAGTCGAGGAACTTCTGAACGCCTTTAACTATCTTCTCGGCCAGTTCCTGCCTGAATTCATCATCCATAAGCTTCATCTCGTCCTCCGGATTCGACATGAATGCCAGCTCAACAAGCACGCTGGGCAGTTCTGTTGCTGAATTCAGCGTAAAATTGAAGCTGCCTACGTTACCGAAGGGCTGCAGTCCCGTCTTAAGCACCTCATCATAAATGAAAGTTGAAAGCGGTCTGAAGCCTATATACTTGTAATAGGTGCTTATGCCCTTTACCAGTCCCGGATCTGAAGACGACCCGGTTGCGTTTGAGTGAATGCTGATGAGGATGTCTGCGCCGGAATTCAGCACACCCCTGAGTCTTTCACCATTGTTGACTGATGAATCATCCTTTCTTGTCAGCACAACTTTGGCACCTTTCTTCTCAAGCAGTTCTTTAAGGTGGTATACGGTTGAAAGGTTTATAGCCTTTTCCTCTGAACCGGTGGCTCCGACAGCGCCCAGATTAGGGCCTCCGTGACCCGCATCTATTGCAAAGGTCAGGTTTTCGAAATCCAGGTCCTTCGGCTGTCTTTTAACCTTGATAATCAGTGTACCGCCCCTGTAATCAATATTATATCCCCAGAGCTGTTTGTGCTTCAGTTCAATTATGATGCGGAAAACGTCCTTTTCGGGCTGTTCATAGTATACGTTTTTGATCTCTTTTGTTGTCAGGTGCTGTGTGATCCAGTTTGAATTGGAAACTGCGCCATAAACGTCGATTATTATCCTTTTATTCTGCGGATCCTGTTCTGATGTAAACGGCAGCTTTTCATTGATATCAACGGTAACGTAATCATACTTTTCGTCGCCGTATACACCCCATGAACCTGTAAGCGCAGTCGGCAGGTATGTGCCTGAGGGCAGTGTATCAATCTGGTCCTCTGGTATCCATGCCTGTTTCTTATCGCTCAGCTGCACCCTGTACTGGTTGCCGGCCTTGCCGTTAATCTTTACCTTAACACCGGGCACCAGAAATCCCATCTTGGCTCCGCCCAGACGGTCCTCACCCAGACCGAAGTTCAGGTACGGGCGCTCACCTTTTGTAACGCCCAGTATGGGGAATTTCTCACCCATCATTGAAATTGTTGCTTTGGACGATTTTGTTACGCTTTTTCCATTCTCATCCTCCAGTTTGAACTGGATTGCAAGAGGAGCTACCATGTCCGTAGGCTTTACTTTGTAAGTATACTGATAAACTCCACCCAGTCCGCCGGTTTCAGACAGCGGCATTTCCCTCATGGGATTAAAATTGCCGGCGCCGTTTCCGAAGTAAGCCTTGCAGCCGGGGGTACCCTTGAATCTGATGAACAGCACATCGCCGCCGTCGAACCACATATCGCGTGAGGGTTCCATCATTGCGTCTTCAATAACCAGGGAATCCTTTGGAGTGGTCTCCAGCCTTTTTTTCCTGAATATTGTGAATGACCGGGTGATTGTTTCACCTGAAGGGGTTACCGATTTTATTGTAAAATGATTTTCTCCGGGCTGAAGGTCCAGCTGTCCCGTGAAAGCACCGCTGGAATAAACCTTTAATGGCTTGTCATTTAATGTAACGCTGCTGCCGGGCAGTGTGCTGGCAGAAAGGCCATGTTTTGAGGAAAAAGTAGTGATGGAGTCAGATTCAGGTTCCGCCATAAAAATGGAACGGGGCTTACTTCCCTGATTCTGAGCAAAAGCAGATGAAAACAAAACAAGAACAAGAAATAATTTTAACTTCATGATAATAGCTCCGAATTTATTCAACTACTGTGAAATCCACAGCAAAAGTAAATAATTCGGAGCATAGAATCCAGCAGGTAATTCCCTGAGGGAATTATCAGAGCTTAAATCTTACGGGCAGAACCACCTGGACCCTTACGGGCTTGCCGTTCTGGCGCCCCGGGCGGAACATGGTCTGTTTAACGGCATTCTGTGCGGCTTCGTTGAGACCGTAGCCGATGCCTTTTACTACCTCAGTTTTTGTAACATTCCCTGCCTCGTCAATAAATGCCCTGATGACCACTTCGCCTTCTATACGTGCGTTCCTGGCTGTGGCAGGATAAACTATTTTCGACATGATGGCATCAAGACCGCCTACCGGCTGAGGATACTCCTCAACAGAGATGAAAAATCCCTCCTTATCCTTGTTATCCTTAACAATTGACTCGGCAGCCGGATCGGGGGCGTTACTGCTTATAGTATTGCTTGTGGATGCAACCTCGGTCTTTCTGGGACCTCCCCTCATCAGGTTATCGTTGGTTTTACCCGTTGGATCGGGAGCCTTCAGGGATGGGTCGTAAGCATATTCGCGCCTTTCCTTCAACACACCCTCAACGTACAGGATGTAGGACTTAAGTCCCCCGTTCTCATAATATTCCTTGGCAATTCCGTCGCGCTTGCCATCCTTAATAAAAATCTCTTCCTTTGGGGCGCTGTTCTCATAGTAGGTTTTGATCCAGCCGTTCAGCTTTCCCATCGTATAATTTCTTTCCTCTTTCAGCACTCCGTTCTCATAAAACCAGCGGGCAGTGCCGTGGAGGATGTCATTTGCGTAAAAAATGGCGGATTTCATCCTGTTATTTGGATAATAATCCCTGATGAGTCCGTCCTGTGCCTTAACATTAAAAAACGGGACAATTATAAGCAGAAGTAATAATCTTTTTATATTCACTTTGGTCTTCATTAAATTTTTGGTTACAAATATAAGAATTTTCCGGCAAAGCATTTATCCCTTTTTTGCGTACTATAATTGTCCGCCCGGTCAAATGCAATAGAATTTTCCGGAATAAAAAGATTCAAATGCATATAGGATTTTTAATTTTAAATTTTTATTTTCAAATGCGCAATTTTCAAAAACGAATTCTAAACTATGGGATTATAATGGACGAAAATACTGCTGCATCCTCACTTAAAAAAAGTTCAGTAAAACAGATACTCCAGGCTTCCGCAGGCAGACTAGCAATTCAGCTACAGTCAATCAGGACTTTTCCCATATTCCGGAATAAAAAGATGCTTTCCGGACTCGGGCTGCTGCTGGCAATCGTTGTATATTTTGTAATCAGGTCCCTCTCCTCTTCCGAAGGTGATATTCCCACCTACAAGGTCAAGCGGGGATCCTTCCTGATCTCAATCACAGAATCCGGAGAACTCAGGGCCAAAAATTCTCTTAGCGTTTATGCTCCCCGCCTGCGCTCACGGGATATTAAACTGGTTTATCTGGTACCAGAAGGTACATATGTAAAACAGGATGATATAATTGCCAAACTGGATCCGACCGAGGCCTTGAACAGCCTGAAGGACGCCGAATCGAAGCTGGAAATTGCATTAAGCGACAAGGAAAAGCTCACAGCCAGCCATAAATCGCAAACCGCCCAGATGGAAACCGACCTCAGGAGCGCCGAACTGACATTCCAGCTTTCAAAGCTCAACATGGAACAGATCAAATTCGAGGCTGAGGTAAAACAGCAGCAGGCAAAGCTCGAACACCAGAAAAATGAACTGAGCTACAACCGTACGAAACAGGACGTGGCTTCAAAAAAGATAATACAGCAATCGGAAATCAGCCGCGCCAATATAGAGGTAAAACAGAGAAAAGCCGATCTTGAAAGGGCCCAGAATGATCTGGAACTTCTGTCACTGAAAGCACCGGGTGAAGGACTCGTGGTCTATGAGGCAAACCCTGCAAACGGATGGAGAAAGGTCTCTGTCGGCGATAACGTAATTGGCGGTTACCCCATTGTTACACTGCCCGACCTTTCCACCATGGAAAGCATTACCTCTGTTAATGAGGTCGATATCAGCAGGGTCAAAAAGGGCGAGAAAGTACAGGTCAGGCTTGATGCATTTCAGGACAGCCTTTTCGAGGGCTCAGTTGCCGAAGTAGCCTCCCTGGGCAGAAACAAGGATTATAATTCTAATATTAAGGTATTCCAGATAAATGTTGCAGTAAAGGGGCATTCCCCGGTATTGAAGCCCGGTATGACAACAAGCAACAGGGTAATCATCAATGAGATCCCCAACGTGCTGTTCGTACCACAGGAGTGCGTCTTTGAGAAGAACGGCAGAAAGGTAGTATATATAAAGAACGGTTCAGGTTTTGATGAGACAGCGGTTGAAACCGGTGATAAAAGCGAGAATTATGTAGTTATTAAAAAGGGGCTGCCCGATAATGCAGTTGTAGCACTCATAGATCCTACTTTGAAACCGGAAGAACTGGAGAAATCGGCTAAGGACGAATCCGGGCCATCTCTTCAGTCAGCAAAATCAACCGGGAATAAAAATGCGAAAAATTGAAAGCTTTAAGATTGGCCTGAATGAACTGCGGGCCAACAAGACCAGGACCTCCCTTACCATGCTTGGCATTGTTTTCGGCGTGGCCGCAGTTATTGCGATGCTATCTATCGGTGAAGGCGCCAGGCAGGAAACCATTGAGCAGATTGAGCTGATGGGTACTAACAATATAATTGTAAATAAGGTTGTGCTCGAACAGCAGCCCAAGGGCTCGAAAACATCCTTTTCCCCCGGCCTGAGTCTGAAGGATGCCGCGGCATTAAAGGAAGTCAATCCTTATATACAATATATTACTCCCCAGCGCCAGGTTCAGCACAGCATTGCTTACCAGTCGCAGATGCTGGAGACAAAAATTATAGGCACTACCCCCGATTATCTTAAGACGTATAACTCAAGGATGTACAGCGGAGCCTTCCTTAACGACTTCCACATGAACTCGTTTTCCAACGTGTGCGTGCTCGGATACGGAATCAAAGAGAAATTGTTCAGGTTTGAAAATCCCATAGGTAAAAAGGTAAAGATTAATAGTCTCTGGTTTGAGATAATCGGTGTTGTTGCTCCCAAGAACGTCACCTCTTCAGGAATGAATGGATTCGGTCTGAGGGATTTTAATGAGGATATTTATGTACCCTTCTCCACCATGGCCTATAAGATGGAGAAAAAAGCCGCACAGAACGGCAACATATGGTATTTCCCGGGAGACGATGACCGGCCACCTGCAACTGACAAGAATCTGGTGGACCAGCTTTCAGTTAAGGTAAAGGATTCCGAACATAACCGTGAGGCAGCTGTACTTATCAAAAGGATTCTGGAAAGGCGCCACTTCGGCATCAAGGATTATGAGGTTGTGCTGCCCGAACAGCTGCTGGAACAGAAACAGAAGACACAGAAGATATTCAATATAGTTATGGGAGCCATTGCGGGCATCTCTCTGCTGGTAGGCGGCATAGGCATTATGAATATTATGCTGGCCAATATACTTGAAAGGACCAGGGAAATAGGCGTGCGCAGGGCTATGGGAGCTACAAAACAGGACCTCCTGAACCAGTTCATTTACGAAGCCCTCATTATAAGCATAACAGGCGGTCTGATGGGAATAATACTAGGCTTTCTGCTCACCTCGCTTATTACGTCTTATGCAGAGTGGCGAACCATTATTACACCGTTTTCAGTTGTACTGGCATTTTTTGTTTCAGCTGCTGTGGGACTCATTTTCGGCATCTTTCCCGCTAAACAGGCGGCCGATAAGGATCCTATAGAAGCCCTTAGATACGAATAAGTTTAAAAACCGGATACAGAATCCCTGCCCCTGTGATACTTTTTCCTTTGAAGTATTCTGTATCCATAAAACCTTATAAAAATGAAACGAATACTCCTTCTCGTTATGCTTTTGTTTGCCCCAGGCCTTTTTGCCCAGAGGGTGCTGAATCTGGAAGACGCATTGTCAATTGCACGCAGGGAAAGCTATCTCATAAAATCGGCCGACTTCAACCTGCTGAGGTCCGAGAAGAGTCTGGAGGCCACGAAACTGGGACTCAGGACGTCAGTGGACATGGAATTTGACGTCCCGAGCTACTCGCGCAACCTGACGAGCTACTTTAACGAGACTTCACAGAAAAACGAATTTTATGAGGTTGGCAGCACCCGCTATGAAAGCCGCCTTTCAATCAGGCAGCCGATAGTGTTTACAAATGGAAGATTCTCCGTTACAGGACAGCTTTTCGGGCGCAATCAGTTCAGCCAGAGATTTCCCTCCTCTGACGACTTTTATTCCAACGTGGTGCTGAGCCTGAATCAGCCTCTTTTTACGTTCAACACACAGAAGGCCGACCTGGAAAGGGCCGAACTTAACCTGGAAGTGACACAGAAAAATTATTCCAGGACAGAAGCCGATATTGTGTACAGCGTTACCGAGGCCTTCTTTAACCTTTATAAGGCAAAAAAGAATTTTGAGATCACACAGGAAAAGGTGCGCCAGACGGATGTCTCATACGAAACCGCGCTGAATAAGTTTAAGGCCGGTTTGATTGCGGAGGTGGATGCACTTCAGCTGGAAGTTGAGCTCGCGTCGGCAAAGAACGACCTGCTGAACACCGAAAGGCATTATAATGAAGCCAAGGATAATTTCAAGCTGCTGATAGGGCTGGACCTGAGTGAGAATATCGATATAATTGCCCAAATAGAATACAGCCCCGTAAGAGTGGAAAGGGATGAGGCTGTTGCCTATGCACTCAAAAACAGGCCGGAGCTCTTCAGTTCAGAGGCTGAGATCAGGCTCAGTGAACTGCAGATGGATGAAATTGACGCAAGGAATAACATTAAGGCTGAATTAAATCTGAACTACGGCATAAACAAAGTGGATACTTCATTCGGCAGCGTTTTTAATAACTTCCTGCAGAACCGGAGCGTTGTTTTTACGGTTTCTGTGCCTGTTTGGGACTGGGGCCGCAACAGCCGCGAAGTGGAATCGGCAGAAGCCGGATTGAGATTATCCAGACTGACATACGACAACCAGAAACAGAACATAATAAACGAAATAACACAGCTCATCAACAGGATTGAATCGGCCAAGGCCAGGGTTGAGGTACTTAGCCGCAGCGTTGAAGTAGCCGATAAGAGTTTTAACATAAGCATGGAGCGCTTCAAATCGGGCAATATAACCAGCTTCGATCTTTCACAGATGCAGATAAAACTGACGGATGCCAAGATCAACAGCCTGACCGCCCTGATTGACTATAAGCTGGCAGTTGCCGATCTCAACCGCCGCACATTGCACAAATTTGATTAATCATCAGTTGCACTTATCCGTTAAGTTCGTCTTAAATTATATTTCAGCATTTTACAGGAGGATAATTTTTGATGAGTATCAGACTGAGTTTATTGCTCCCCTGCATTCTTCTTTTTGTATCTGGATGCACAACCACCTATGTAAAAAAGGATTTCCCGTCTGAAACCCGTTTCTATAATGAAATAAACCGGAGTCCGGGATCAACCGACATCATCATGAAGAATGATTCCGTGGTTTCGGCAGGCGACATAAAAATTGAACAGGACTCACTGAAATGGGAAAATACCTGCTTACAGTCTTATACGTTTCCACCCAGGACAGACAGATTTGCCCTTCCACTGAATAATGTAAAAGCAATTAATGTAACCCACCGCTGGGGAAACAATATCTTTACCGGCATGTTTTCAGGGATGATTACAGGAGCAGTGATTGGAAACTTTCTCGTACAGATGGGAAACTCCACAAATTCCGGTTACCACCCCGATGACCCTATGGCCTCATTAATTCCCGGGGCCCTTGCGGGACTTTTGGCAGGCAGCGTGGTAGGCCTGCTTGTGGGACGCGATGACCTGTTCATACTGGAGGAGCCTTTATCTGGCCTGAAGCTGGAAGAAATGAATTCACGCCATAAGTTTGGTATAAAAATAGCAAGGCATTCAGGCGTAAATTTCGAGCTGAATCAACAAAAGGGAGCAAACGCCAATTATACAAAACTACTCAGCGACGGATTATCCGGCATGATGGTTACATTGTTTTATAATTATCCCTTTAGCCGCCTGTTTTCACTGAACAATGAACTTTCATATGTTTCTGCCGGCTCCAGTACACGGTATTCGGTTTTCTTTCCCAAAAACCCGGGTGAGCCTCAATCCTATGGCAGAACAGAAATGAGAAGCAGTTCGGAGGAACACTCAAAAGTTGTTGAACTGGCATCAGTATGCAGGCTTAATTTGTTCAGAACCCGCATCTCTCCATACGTCATGCTGGGACCCAGGCTCGATTTCCTTTTCCCTGATGAATCGGGAATTGACAAATATTTAAGGAACCTGAAGAATCAGACCAATACATTTGGAATCGGATTATACTCAGAATATAATAAGGTCGTTCTGGGGGCAACCCTGGGGGCCGGATTATCTACCGGGAACCTGTTTCCTGTTGAAATGCTGATTGAGGCCAGGTACAATTACGATATTACCCCCCGTTTTAAGATGCACTATGATATTCCGTCTGACCTTGTAATTGACAGTCGTAACTATAAAGACCCCGGCAACCAGCTGATGCACTACCGGAGCAGCGAGTTTCAGCTGAGTATTGGAGCCGCAATATTTTAATAAAAAAGCCTTGAAGACTGTCAGGGACTTCAAGGCTTAATCTTCAGGTTAGTTAACAACATCAGAGACGGTATATCATTTTGCCAGTACAAGCTTGGTTGTTGTGCTGAAACTGCCCGACAGAAGGCGGCAAAAGTAGATCCCGCTCGGCAGTCCCTGCGCATTAAATTCAATCTGGTATTTGCCAGCTGTCTTTTCCCCGCTGAACAGTTCCCTTACCTCCCTGCCCATTGCATCAAAAACCCTAAGCGACACTTTTGAGGTAAAAGGCACTGTATAATTTATCATTGTTGACGGGTTAAAAGGGTTAGGATAATTCTTAAGCTCAAAACCCATGGGAATAACGGGTACGTTATCTGCGACACCGGTAGTTACACCAAGCAAACTCTTCCCAACTGTTTCCAGAAGCGGTGAATTGGAACCTGTGTAGCTCTGGTGCAGTTCCCACATTATAACGCCTGCCAGGCCCTTGCTCTTTGCATATTCGCACTTAAGTCTGATCGAGGTGGTATCATCATAGGAGATTACCTGCTTGCCGTCCTTGCTCTTCATATATGGAGCCTTTGCCACGTCATCCCAGTAATAATCCCAGCTGCCGGAATTTCTGGCTATATTTGCATTTGCGTATGTAATTGATGAGCCGCCTGAAATTGCGCCATAAATATCCGACCCATTAAGCTTATAACCATAGAAAGGAAGACCGAGACAGATCTTTTCCTTAGGCATACCCTTGCCAATATAATAATTTACGCTGTAGTCAACCGAACCGCTCTGTTTTGGGGTTGAGTAAAGTGGTGAATTGTGGTATGCATATTTTTCCCAAGACCCGGTAAAATCATAGGTCATCAGTCCTATCCAGTTAAGCTTGTCCTTAATGTTTGCAATGTCCAGACCCGTACTGTTGGTGGCAGAAACTGCGAGGCTCAATAATTCTATGCCGTTTGTATTAAATGCCTGGCGCAGTTCCGTAAGCAGGGCCGTATAATTTGCCATATCGGTGCTCTTGGGATATTCCCAATCCAGGTCAGCTCCGTCATACCCGTTCTGCTTTATGAAATTAACAAGATTTGTCACAAACTTCTGCCGCGCAGCAGGACTGGCAGCCATTTTACTGAAATTTGTATCGGTCGGACTTATAGGACGCCATCCGCCGACTGAGATTGAAACCTTAACACCGTGGTCGTGTGCAGCTTTAATCAGTTCCGGATATGCGAACCACCAGGGGTCGCTTGAGCCGCTGGTGTTTAATGAACCGTCTGAACTAAGATATATAAATGCATGGCATATATTTGTGAGATTTTCAAATTGAAATGCCGTATAAGGATATCTTTCATAATATCCGTTATAATAACCAACAGAAATACTTTTTGCACTAACATTTATCCCAGCCGCAAGAAATAATAACATCAGTAACAATAATTTCTTCATAAAATTAGCCCGCCTGTTTATAATAAATAATCACGATATAATTATCGTATGAATTGGTCCAAATTGTGAGACAGGGATTTGCTTATCCCTTAACAAGAGACCCCGGATTGAAAGTCCGTACAACCTGACGGGACAGTCAACCGGCAGGGTCAACTATAAGCAATTTAGACTCACCACTAAATTGCTGCGAATTTCTTTCTTTCCAAAACTATCCAAATTGTTTATCATATAGGATGGGAAAAATTTTCAAAAAAAACAGTACACATTTAAATAAATTGGCGTTATCTTTGCAGGTTTCATTGATCCTTATTTTGCAGATTCCCAAACATTGTATCCGTTCCACAGAAAGGAATTGAAAATGAAGACTTCCGGCTCACAGGATTATAAATCCCTTTTCAGCATAACCGTTCTTGTTTCGGCTTTAGGTTATTTTGTAGATATGTACGACCTGCTGCTCTTTGGAATAGTAAGGGTCCCTTCCTTAAAATCCATTGGCATTACGGGCGATGAGCTGGTAACTACCGGAGTCTACCTGCTCAACATGCAGATGATAGGCATGCTGGTTGGAGGCATCATCTGGGGCATACTGGGAGACAAAAAAGGCAGGATATCCGTCCTCTTCGGTTCAATCTTCCTCTATTCTGTGGCAAATATTGCAAATGCCTTCGTTAAAACGCCTGATGCATATGCCGTTATGCGGCTGCTTGCAGGCATGGGGCTTGCAGGCGAACTGGGAGCTGCCGTTACACTGGTAAGTGAAACACTGCCCCAGAGGTTAAGAGGCTACGGAACGGCTATTGTTGCTTCAGTTGGCATTTTGGGATCTGTTACAGCCGCCCTGGTTGGAGATTTTCTCCCCTGGAATACGGCTTACATCGTGGGCGGATGCCTTGGATTTGTACTCCTGGTTTTAAGGATCAAAATGTTCGAGTCGGGTATGTACTCCTCAATAAAATCCATGAACGTAAGAAAGGGTGATTTTATAAGTCTTTTCACTTCCAGGAAGAGGCTGCTCAAATACCTGCAGTGCATACTGATTGGACTCCCGACCTGGTTTGTGGTGGGTGTACTGATTACATTTTCGCCTGAGTTCGGAAGGACGCTGGGGGTAACAGGACCCGTATCTGCGGGTACCGCAATCATGTTTACGTATCTGGGACTCGTTTTCGGGGATATTGCAAGCGGTTTCGGCAGCCAGATCATCAAGAGCCGCAAGAAGGTAGTTTTTACATTCCTGGTAATGACTGCTATACTTGTAGTAGTTTATCTCTTTTCCTACGGCGTGTCTACCACATATTTTTACGCCCTGTGCGGCATGATAGGATTCTTTATAGGCTACTGGGCCGTTTTTGTTACTATTGCCTCAGAGCAGTTCGGGACAAACCTGCGTGCAACCGTTACTACAACAGTCCCGAATTTTGTACGCGGTGCCACGGTTCCGATCACACTTTCCTTCTCAGCCCTGAAGGGGCATTTTGGAATAATACACAGCGCAATGATAGTCGGAGCGGTTTCACTGCTCATTGCCCTGGCCGCATTATATTTTATGGAAGAATCCTACCACAAGGATCTTAATTATCTGGAAGAATACTGACCTGTCAGGAATGCGAAATCAGGTCAGGCTCGGCGTGAACTATAACCTCGCATTTTTCAAAGGTTGACTTGATGCTATTTTCCACTATGTGGGACACCTCATGTGCCCTCTGAATTGTCATTTCCGGAGCGACGTGTATATTTAGTTCAACGTGTGTCTCGGCTCCCGCATTCCTTATCTTAATGTTATGTACGTTGATTACTTCAGGAATTCCGGAGATAATGCTTTGCACCTGCTCTTTAATACCGTGCGGAGCTTTGTCGAGCAGTACGTCAATCGTTCTTTTACCCAGCCTGTAGCTGATGAATATTACTATCACAGCAACTATAAGCGCAGCAATAGAATCGGCATAACGGAACCCTATCAGATATCCGGCAAGACCAATCAGTACAACGCCCGAGCTGTAAATATCCGAGGAAAAATGCAGGGCATCGGCTTCAAGAGCCTGGCTGTTGTATTTTTTTGCGACTTTCATGAGGGCACGTGACCTGGAAATATCCACGATTATGGAAGTTATTACCACGATGAAGCTCCATACAGATACCTCCACGCTAACATGCTTGCCCGAGAGTCTTTCCACCACCTCGCTGATGATCCAGAAGCACGTGATCAGCAGCAGCACGGTTTCAAAGAGGGCTGAAATGTTTTCAATTTTCCCATGGCCATAATGGTGGTCCTCATCTGCGGGTTTAGTGGAAACCCTTATTGCAAGAAGAGTAACAAATGCGGCTACAAGGTCCAATCCCGAATGCGCTGCCTCCGAGAGAATACCAAGGCTGTTTGTTGAAAACCCTATTATAAGTTTAAATGCCGTCAGAAATACTGCTGCAACTACCGAAGAAAGCGCAATCCGTTTTTTCTCTTTTTCTTCAACTGAAATAGCATTACTCATCAATAAACCTTATGGAAATGGAATAATAATTCATTTTGCTGGTACAAATATAGCTATTTTTAGCGACTTATACGCATAGATAGATACCATTGGCTCAATTTAATCTGCGGACTCTTACAATTTTGCGGGAAGTGTGAAATGAAATATCGTTCCCTGGCCACGGCTGGATTCAGCCCATATTCTGCCGTTATGGTGATCAACTATTTTTTTGCATAACGCCAGTCCAATGCCGGTCCCGGGATACTCATCAATAGTATGCAGCCGCTGGAATATTTCGAATATCCTCTCATAAAAATCGGGTTCAATCCCAATTCCGTTATCGCTGACGCTGAATATCCACTCTTTTGATTTTTTCTGTGCTCTGATTTCCACCGACGGATGATCCTCCGACCTGAATTTTAAGGCATTTGAGATCAGATTCTGGAATAGCTGTTTCATCTGCAACGGATCAGCCTTAACCACCGGGAGCTGGTTAACAATGATCTTTGCGTTGGTTTCTTCAATCACTAATTCCAGGTCATTTATTACCTCATTTACTACTACATTCAGATCCGTCGCTTCGAATGGCATTGCCCTTGAGGTTAACCTTGAATAAGAAAGCAGGTCCCTTATCAGGTTTGCCATCCTTTTTGCCCCGTCAACAGCAATATCAATGTAGGTCCTGGCTCTCTCATCCAGCACGTCCTGATAATTTTTGGATAACAGTGCCAGATAGCTGGAGATCATTCTGAGAGGCTCCTGCAGGTCATGGGAGGAAACGTAAGCGAACTGTTCAAGCTCCTTGTTGGACCTTTCGAGCCCTTGAAGCAATTCTTCAAGCCGCTGCTCGTACAGCTTTCTTTCGGTAATATCCATCATTATTCCAAAAACTGATGCCACCTCCCCATCCTCGTTCAGAACAGGGTTGTTTGTTGTATGAATGTATTTTACCGAATTATCCTTCATAATCATCCTGAATTCAGCCTGAATAAAGGATTTAGTTTCGGTAATATCCTGTAATATTTTCTTCACGTATTCCAGGTCATCCGGGTGAACTCTTTCCAGAAGTTTATCGATATTAGGCCGGTCTTCATGGGTATCAATATCAAGTATACGGGAGGCTTCATCTGTAAACTCGGGCATTCCTGTTTTCATGTTTATTTCAAAGCTGCCCAAATGAGCGAGTTTCTGGGCTTCAATGAGATTTCTCTGGTTTCTGCGCAGAACCTCATTCAGCCTGTTCAGCCGTGCATTCTTATCGTTTAGCTGAACTATGTTGTCGCGATATTTTTCTTCAGTTTCAACTGCGGCTGAAATATCCCTCCAGGTAAGCACTATACCGGCCGGGGTTTTATTAATGGTAATATCGTATGTACCTTCTACAGTTCTCCTGCCGATTTTTTCATAATATTCAGTTTGTATTCTTTGCATATTTCCGGAAGTTGCAACCCTGCAGAATGTCTGATAAATTTCAGTATTTTTAAGCTTTGGAAGCAGTTCGGAGAGTTTTCTGCCCAATATATCTTCCTGGGGCAGTTTGAAATCCTTCGCACCGGATTTATTTACATATTCGCAGGTAAAGTCGGTGATTTTGCTGGATTTATTCCTGACGGCATTCAAAACAGCGAATGCTTCAATCATGTTATCAATTGCGGTAAAGACCCCTTCGTCATTTATTATCAGGTCGCTGTTAAAAGATTGAGGAATTTTACCCTGCCTGCTCATGTAGCAACCTTTTACCTTAATCCCTGCAGATGCATGGGAAAAAAATAGTTTACATATAACAAATTGAAGTTATGCCTTCTTTTTTTATTAATAACATATTTAACTTAAGGCGAAAATTCAAAGTATTTATATGGGACAAGTTGCGGTTAAAGGCAGCTATTGAGCAGATATAATTAATAAATCCGGCCCGGAAATGTACCTGACCGGATTTATAATTATTTAATTATTATTCCAGTTACCGTTTTACTATTTGTCCGCTTAAGCGCATCAGCTCTATTTCCGAGCGTTTGGCTGCGTACTGGGCTGCTACCAGTCTGCTCTGGGCATCCAGGTAGGATTTCTGTGCTATACTCAGTTCCAGCGATGAATAGCTTCCGTACTTAAAACGGTCAAGCGCAATTTCGGCATTCTGGCGGGCTACATCCAGATTCTCTATTTCCATGGCAACCTGCTGAATACTGTTCTTATAATTTATGAACTCCTGCTCAAAGCCCGATTCAATCCTGCTCTTCAGGTCGTCATACTGCATCTGGCTGCTCATTAGTGATATTCTGGCATTCTCAATCTGGCGCGACGTATTGAAGCCCGAGAATATATTCATGCTCAGATTAAGCCCGATTGTTGCACCGAGCGACTGGTTAAGTTTTGTTGAACCCACCTGTGTTTCACCGCGGGAGAAGTTATATCCGGCAGAAAGGCTCAGTGCGGGATACCACTGCGATTTTAATCCACTCAGATTCAGTGAAGCCAGGTTTATACTTTTGCCTGCGGCTTTCAGCGCATTATTATTACTGGTTATACTCTCCCTCAGCGCATTATAGTTAAGTTCCGCATTTACAAGAATGGTATCCCTTATAACAAATTCCTTATTGCTTTCCAGCCCGAGCAGCTGGTTTAAGGATACCTTCGCCTGTGCAAGACTTAGTTCCTGCCTTAAAAGGTTCGACCTGTCGGCATTCAGATCCACACGTGCCTGCATAAGCTCAAGTTTGGAACCTGAACCTATATTGTACTTGTCTTCGGCAATCCTTACCCTTTCCTCAGAAATTCTGATCGCATCCCGGATGGCATTTATCTGCTGCTGGATGCTTACAATATTATAATATCCGCTCATTATGGAGGCGACGTTATTTTCCACGGCAGCCCTGGCGTTTATTTCACCCTGCTCATTGAGCTCTCTCAGCTTTCCATATGAAATAAACATGTTCATGCCATCAAATATGGTCCAGTTCAGAGCTATGCCTGCAGTAGTTGAACCTGACGTAGAGCTGTTCTTGTCATAATCAGTCCCATCTGTATACTCCTGATGCACATTACTGATTGTACTGCTCCTGCCAGCCGTGGCATCTAGTCTGGGCAGAAAGCCTGCGTTTCCCAGCGTAACGTTGTTGGCGGCAACAGCAGATTCATTACGGGCTAATTTTATTGAATAATTGTTATCAAGTCCAATCTTTACAGCTTTTTCCAGGGTCAGAACATCCTGTGAAAAAACATTAACACTAATAAAAAGAAATAATACGGTAAAATACTTCAGCATATATAAAACCCCTGGTATACAGAATACGGAATAAAAATATTACTTTACTCAAACAGCATTAAGTGTTGAGTTCATTTTTCCTCAACACTTAATACTTAAAAAAAGGTTACACACTAACGGGTTATTTGGCAGCATATTCGGTTTCAGCCGGCGTCTTTTTGTCTGAGAAATCCTCAGTTACATTACTCTGCACTTCACCCTTCGGGGAGAAGTAGGAATAAATAGCCGGAACTACGAACAGGGTTAATACTGTCGAGAATATGAGTCCCCCGATAACGGCAATACCCATCGATACCCTGCTGCCGGCACCTGAACCAAGTGCAAGGGCTATTGGCAATGTACCAAGGATAGTTGCAAGGCTCGTCATTATAATGGGACGGAAACGTGCAACAGCGGCATCCTGTACTGCTTCCATCAGCGCAAGGCCCTGAGCCCTCCTCTGATTGGCAAATTCAACGATGAGGATACCGTTTTTAGTAACGAGACCTATAAGCATGATCTGGCCGATTTCGCTGAATATATTCAGCGTATGGTTAAAGTACCAGAGCGACAGCATGGCTCCAGCGAGAGCAAGCGGCACCGTGAACATGATAATCAACGGATCGCGGAAGCTCTCGAACTGGGCTGCAAGTATCAGATAGATCAATACCAATGCCAGCAAAAAGGTAAATACAAGGCTCGATGAGCTTTCAGCAAAGTCCTTTGAAGGACCGTCCAGTGCAGTCGAGAATGAAGGGTCCAGCACCTTTTTAGCAATTGCATCCATGGCCTTTATGCCGTCGCCTATTGTTTTGCCCGGAGCCAGGTTTGCCGCAACGGTAGCCGATGTATACCTGTTGAACCGGTACAGCTGCGGAGAATTTATCTGTTCTTTAAGGCTGACGAGGTTATCCAGCTGTATCAGCTCACCCTTGCTGCTTCTTACAAAAAGTGATTTCAGATTCAGCGGCTCACTGCGGTCCTGCCTCTTTACCTGTCCTATAACCTGGTACTGCCTGCCGTTTCTAATAAAATAGTCGAATCTCTGGCCGCTCAGGGCAAGCTGAAGAGTTTGAGCTATATCCATCGCGGAAACGCCCAGACTCCTGGCTTTTTCGCGGTCGATACTGACAACAAGCTCGGGCTTATTGAATTTAAGGTTGACGTCAACAATACTGAAGGTAGGATCCTGGGATGCAGCCTGGTAGAATTTCGACAGTGCATCGCGGAGTTTATCCCCGTTGGGAGCCTGAATAACATACTGCACAGGCAGACCGCCCCTGTTGGCGCCGATTGTCTGTGCCTGTGTAACAATAGTCCTTGCGGCATTAAATTTCCTGAAGGAGCCTGAGAGCTCTTCATATATCTGCTGCTGTGATTTATTCCTTTCGTTCTTATCTTTAAGTATAAGGTTGATGGAGCCTGAATTTACAGAACCGGAGGAACCGAATCCCGGAGCAGTAATAGAAATAATGGCCTGACTGCCTGAAACCGTATCGCGCACAAAATCTGCGAGCTGTGTCATATAGTCATCCATATACTCGTATGATGTGCCTTCGGGTGCAGTAGCCGAAACACGCAGCTGGCTTCTATCCTCCAGCGGTGCAAGTTCGCTCTGCATACCTGTACCAATCCATATAATAATTACTGCCGAGATTCCCATGATAACGAATGCCAGCCAGCGCTTTCTCATAAATCTTTCGAGCGCGTTTTTGTATGAATCCGAAAGCTTCACAAAGAAAGGCTCTGTTTTGCTGTAGAACCAGTTATGTTTCTGTCTGGGTTTAAGTATTTTAGTGCTGAGCATGGGTGTCAGTGTAAGAGCCACGAAAGCCGAAATAATTACCGATCCGGCAACAACTATACCGAATTCCCTGAACAAGCGCCCTGTGAGTCCCTGCAGAAATATAACAGGCAGGAATACTGCAGCCAGAGTAACCGTCGTGGAAACGATGGCAAAAAAGATTTCCGCGGACCCCCTGACGCCGGCCTCCCGGGGGTGCATGCCCTGTTCAACCTTGGTGTAAATATTCTCCAGAACCACGATAGCATCATCCACAACCAGTCCGATTGCAAGCACTATGCCCAGCAGGGTGAGCACGTTGATAGAAAAATTCATCAGGTACATAATAAAGAATGCGCCGATGAGGCTTACAGGGATTGCAACTATAGGTATCAGCGTTGTACGCCAGTCCCTGAGGAAAAGAAATATGATAAGTATAACCAGACCCAGGGCAATATAGATAGTTTCCTTGACCTCTGAAATAGACTCGCGGATATACTTTGTATTATCGAAGCCCATTTCGGTTGTAATATCCTTTGGCAGATCCTTTTTAATTTTCGCCAGTTCCACGTAGAACCTGTCGGCAATATCGATCTGGTTGGAACCGGGCTGCGGGACAATCCCTATACCCACCATCGGTACGCCGTCGCGTTTCATGATTGACCTTTCATTTTCGGGTCCCAGTGCGGCCTCGCCAATATCCTTAAGTTTAACGGGCGTGCCATTTTCATCCTTAATAATCAGGTTATTAAAGTCGTCTTCCGTCTGCAGGCGGCTGAGGGTTCGTACAGTCAGTTCAGTGTTTGCACCCTCAATCCGCCCCGAAGGCAGCTCAATGTTTTCCTTGTTGAGCGCATTTCTTACTTCAAGTGGTGAAAGATTATAGGCCGCCAGCTTTGCAGGGTCCAGCCAGAGCCGCATAGAATACTTTTTCTCGCCCCAGACCTGCACTGTGCTCACGCCTGGTATGGTCTGCAGTCTTTCCTTAAACACATTATTAGCAAAGTCGCTAAGTTCAAGCAGGTCGCGGCTGTCGCTCTTAAGCGTCATGAGCAGAATGGAGCTTGCATCAGCGTCTGCCTTGGCCACAACCGGGGGGTCCGCATCCGGGGGAAGGTTTCTTACTGCCCTGGCAGCCCTGTCCCTCACATCGTTTGCGGCAGTTTCAAGGTCAACATCCAGGGTAAACTCAACTGTGATTGTACTTCTGCCCTCACGGCTTACGGAAGTCAGTGAGCGGATACCTGCAATGCCGTTAATTGATTCTTCGAGGGGTTCTGTGATCTGTGATTCAATTACCTCGGCGTTTGCACCGGTATAAGTAGTACTTACAGTAATAATTGGCGCGTCAATACTCGGATATTCACGAATACCCAGGTATGTATAGCCAATAAACCCGAAAAGCACGACAACGATAGACATAACTATTGCAAGAACGGGTCTTTTTATGCTTAATGATGATAAACTCATAGTCCTTCTTTTTATTTAATCGTACGCCCTCAGTGTATTCCCAAAATTTAACATTAAGGCGCACAGAGATTCAGGGTCAAAATTTAATTCTTTACTTCAGATATTCTTACAGGCGAACCAGGCCTGATCTGCAGAATTCCTGTAGTGATGAGTGTATCCCCTTCACTGAGTCCCTGAGTGACCTGTATTTTGCTTTCTTTTCT
>JBLMZM010000373.1:0-5709 GCA_050258815.1 Ignavibacteriales bacterium | reverse complement strand
TTACGGCCGATCCTTCTATCAAACCGCCCGAGGTTTTAAAATAAACTGATGTCCCTGGTTTAACAGGATTGCTGTATTTATCACCTACGTAAACAGTAATGGGGTCCAGAATTCCGTAGTGGTTCAACCCCGGGATATTCAGCATTCCGGGAGCTAAACTGAAATGAGCCTGATCGGGCAATCCGCCATGTATAGAAATGCTGACCGGTTTTGAACTGATCGTATTGTTTCCCGATCTGGCCTCCGCAATAATCTGGATGACACCAGCTTTAGTCCCACTGGTTAGATTCAGGCTTACTTTTCCCAATGCATTCGATTTTGCAGAAAGCGGAGAAATAAATTCGCCTCCTGCGGGCGCTGCTCCAATCCTGAAATTCACTGTCACTGCATGACCGGCATCAATAGGTGCTCCGCTGGAATCCTGCACCTGGAAAATCAGGTTTGCAGTTTCCTGTGAACCGCTTTCCTTTACCCCTATATTCTGAGCTGAAAGGGATACCAGGTAAATTGAGGCCGGATTGCCTGAAGGACCCGTGGAACCAGTGCCGCGTGGCTGCAGTTTGAAAAGCGGAATATCGATTGTTTTACCTGCAGTAGCAAATATGCTGGTAGTATCGGCACTGTATCCTTCTTTAACTGCAATCAGGCTCAGATCTTTGCTTTTGTCCAGGGTTAAAGTAGTGCTATAATTACCCAGACTGTCGGTAGAAGCAATACTTTCATCTGTCCCGCTGATTATCCTGATTACAGCACCCTTAATCGGGTTCCCGGTATTATTATCCACAACTGCACCATTTAAGGTAACACTTCCCCCTGCGTTACCCGCAGGAGTACCATTTTCCGGCTCAGTTGCCAGTTTACAGCTGTAGAGTGAAACAGAGGCTGTTATTATAAAAAACAAGAAAAATATTTTAGTTTTCATAGTCTCAACTACTAATATTCTTAAAATTGATTTATTATTAATTACCGGGAATAATGAAAAGAGCGTATGTTCTGTCCGGAAAATCCGGGGAGCACTTCATGCCTTTATAGTCGAAAATAATTCGGGGATGTTTATTATTCACAATAATTGCAATTTGAATATTTTGGATTTTACGGGCTTCAGATTGCGGGTGGACACATCTCAAAGAGCTCTTTTTAATCCGTGATGCCCCGGAATTCAGATTGATTTTACATTATTATTTAATAAATTTACATTGTTATATTAAGATTATAAATTTAACAGACAAACAGATATGACCATACCGTTCCGGAAGATAGGCTTGGCAGTTACTTTTTCTCCTAACGCCCTGGCGCTGCTCAGTGAAGTAAAAAGACTACAGGAATTATTTAATTCTGAGGTCCTTTTAATTCACGTTGGAGAGAGGACAAAAGAAGCCGAAGATACTTTAGACCACCTGGTTTCCCGCTCAGGGTTAAACCGTTCAGCCGTTAAAGTTATCTGGACAACCGGTGATCCGGCTGATTCCATTATACAAAAAGGCATACAGGAAAACATCGACCTGCTGATTGCAGGAGCCCTGGAACAGGAAAATATAATTAAGTATTATCTGGGATCGGTTGCACGGAAAATTCTGAGAAAGGCCCCCTTTTCGGTACTCATAATGACCCATCCATCAACTGCCCCTAAATCCATGAACAAATTCTGTGTTTCGGTGGATTATACGGCAGAAAGTGAAAATACTGTCAGAAAAGCGTATGAATTTGCAAGGCTGGAAAATGCAAAGGAAATTATTCTGATCAGAGAATTTCAGGTTCCGGGTTTGGCAATGACTGTGCAGGATTCGGGATCAACTTCCGATACTGAATTTAAGCTTCAGCAGTGGCAAAAGGAAGAGGAAGACAAGCTTGGAATGTTCATTAAGGAAATGGACCTTAAAGACATGAAATTTAAGACTATCTGCCTTTATGGGAAACAGGGCTGGGAGGCTAATAAATACATTCATGATATCCAGGGAGATATACTGGTTGTACCCGGACCCAGGAAAAAACTTAAGATGTTCGACAGGATCTTCCAGCATGACATAGAATTTATTATTAAACAGTTGCCCGATAAATTTCTTGTTGTAAAATCATAACCGGCTAATTGTCAAAAAGCTGACGCCCGGAAACGCGGGTTTTTACTATCCTGCAACACCCTGATCATTATCTGCGCACAGGCTTCAGTATCAGAAGCCGCATTGTGGTGGTCTAGCGGAATGCCAAAATGCCGGCAAACATTAGGCAGTTTTGTAGGATAGATGTTCCATAACCTTCGTGAATGCTTCATTGTGCATTCAAATGGAATACCGGGATACATAATATTATATGCAGCACAGCAGGTTTTAAGTATCCTTTCATCAAAGCTTGAGTTATGTGCAACCAGAAAATCATTACCCGTAAAAAAGTCCTGCAATTCACCCCATAATTCACCAAATGTCGGTTTATCCTTAACATCTTCCCATGTAATGCCATGAATATAAGTAAAACTGAACCATTTGCTGGGAGGTTTTATCAGATAATACCCGCGTCTGACTATTACCTGATTTTCAACGCGCACAAGTCCTATTGCACAGGCGCTGTCACCCGAATAATTTGCGGTTTCAAAATCGATTGCCAGAAATTTCATTTTCGCTGTTTTTAGTTGAAAGACAATTCTTATAAATTCCTGCGCCAAATATATGAATTAGTATATCAATTTAGCCACAGTAATTATTATGCCCGCTTTGGAAATTTGCCGGATCTGCTATCAGTTGCAGCCTGCATTATATTATTATAAATACCAGGACTGATAGAAGATCCGGGATCAGGTAAATAATAGAAAGAGTTTATTCTTTTATAAATTCATAGGAAGTATACTCCACGAAATCAGCTACTTTAAGCGTGAGGGAATCAACCTTAGACCCTTTTGTGTGAAACGGGATCACCTTTATTCCGAAAACAGGATTACTGTAGGTACAGAGAAAGCGGTTGCCGCCCAGGCATTCCAGTTTTCCCTTTAATTCCGGATGGTGCTGGAAGCTCATTACAAGGGTATTCCCCTCTTTCGTAATGTTGAGGTATCCATACACCTCATGATTGTAGCGCCCGGTATATTCATCCAGATCAAACGCCGGTTTCAGGTGCATATCAACCGTATCTCGCTGCGCCTTAAGATCTGCATCATCTTTGGCCTTCATCTTCATTAACCTGTCATACATCACCTTGTTGTAGTCCCTGTACGGTAATCCCAGCATAGCATCAATGATCTCCCACTTTACGGCCTGATAAAAAGCATTCGCGTCAGTATTGGTAAGAACTACTATGCCCAGTTTTTCCGAAGGCAGAAGTGTAACGGATGTTACAAACCCATCCACTCCGCCTGTATGGGAAACAATCTCTTTATCCTTGTAAGCTTCATCATTCCATCCAAGTGCGTACAGCCCGAATGGGTTACGGTCAAACATATTGGATGAACGGCCTACTATGGACTGGGGTTTGCGCGTTTTCTGAATAACAGATAACGGCAGAACAACCGCACCCTCATATTTCCCGCTGTCAAGCTGAGCAATGAGCCAATGACTCATATCAGACACCGAGGAGCTGATGCTGCCTGCGGGGGCCAAATTGTCAATTTTAGGGAATGGTAACCGTACCAGTTTATCTCCATCAAATGTATATGGTTTTGCGATATTTTTTACTTCCGCTATGTCCTGGGAAAGAGGAATAGAGCTATTCATCTTCAAAGGTTCAAAAATCCTCTCTTTAATGAATTCAGCCCATGTCTTCCCACTAATACTTTGTATACATGCTCCGGCAATTGCAAAACCCGCATTTGTATATCCCCAGCGGGTCCTGAAATCATACTTAGGAGTCAACTGTCCGAACTTCCGGATCACTTCCTTTGCGCTCAGATCTGATGTCCAGTACATGAAATCACCCTGGAAGGTTTCCATACCCATCCTGTGGCATAAAATATCTGTAAGATTCAGATGGCTGCCCACCCAGGGATCCTTCATGGCAAAGTCAGGCAGCCATTTCTGGACCTTATCATCAAGCGTGCACTTCCCGTCATTCTCCAGCATTGCCATTGCAGTTCCTGTAAATGCCTTCGTATTTGAGCCGATCATGAAAAGAGTATTTTCGTCTACTTTATCGCCTTTTCCAAGCTCAAGAACACCATATCCCTTCATAACTATAGGTTTGCCGTCCTTTACCACGCAGATTGCCGCCCCGGGGATCTGCCACATTTTAAGCGCTCTTTCAGTATAAGTATCCAGGCTGTCGGTTAAAAAAGCAGGAAGGTTCTGCTGGGCATAATTACTTCCGAGAGTAATAAAAAACAGTACCGGTAAGAGTATTCTTTTAAGCATCGTTTTTCCGTTTTGTTGAAAATTATACAGTAAATCTAATCATTTTTTTCAAAACTGCTACCGGAAATTTGCCTTATGCCCTAATAAAGAAAAGCGCAGCATGTGCTGCGCTTGAAAGGAGTTGAGACTAGTTGTAAAAGATTTCTTTTACATTGTATTAATATCATTAATAGCTGCCAATCCGGAAAAATATTTTTATTTTTTCAGATTTTCCGGATATTTTTTCAATTGGGCCGGTTTCATGCCAGATAACCGGCTCTGTTTAACTGTTTCCCGCTATTTTTTCCTGCCAGATTTCCCGGAACGTTAAATGTCCGGCCGGTACTTTCTGTCAGTTTAAACTTACTTATCATTTCCTGAAGCTTAACAGTCAGTCTGTTCAGATCTTCTGCTGCATTTGCAATCTGTCCGCTTCCGGCAGCTGATTGCTGTGTAACGCTGGAAATCCCTTCAACATTTTTGCTGATCTCCTCTGCTACTGCAGACTGCTGTTCACTGGAAACAGCTACAAGACCTGCGATATCGGAAACCTTTTTACTGGCCTCAAAAATCCGTTTCAACGCAGATTCCACCTCTTCTATCCTATTCACTCCCTGAGCTATGGCTTCATCTGCAGCGATCATTGAACTGTCAGCCTGTTTGGCTTCAGTTTGTATTTCTCTTATTGTATCTGAGATCTCCTTTGTGGCCTTTGTCGTGCGTTCAGCCAGTTTTCTAACTTCATCAGCAACTACCGCAAATCCTCTTCCCTGTTCACCCGCGCGCGCTGCTTCAATTGCCGCATTTAATGCTAACAGGTTCGTCTGGTCTGCAATATCATCAATGATCTGTGTAATTTCACCAATCTGATCCGTCTTGCGCGCAAGCGAAGTGATTTTTTCACCGGTTAGTTTTGTGGCTCCAACTATTTTCACCATACCATTTTTTGTAGATTCAGCCATTTTTACGCCTTGCTGGGAGCTTTCATTTGCAATTTTCGAATACTCTGCTGAGAGATTGGAATTTTTTGTGCTGTCCAGTATTGTTCTGGTCATCTGCTCAATGGCACTGGCTACCTCGCTGGTCTGATTCGTCTGTTCCCGGGCTCCTGCAGCCATTTCTGCTGATTTTCAGGCGTGGTTTCAAGCAGCATTAAGCGTATATCTCCCCTGACGGCAATCAGGTTTGAATATGCTTCTCCCAGATCGTGAATAGGTTCCACCCGGTTATCGTAAAGATCTTTAGTCCGTTTTTCAAATTTGGAGATATATAAATATCCGGTAAGCGCCGTCATGGTACCGATTAAGGCAACAACAAGATACCCCGACAATAATTTAGTCACTATCCTGAGATCATTAAACCGCTTCATTTATTTCCTTTAGAGTATTATAGAAATATT
>JBLMZM010000372.1:0-9583 GCA_050258815.1 Ignavibacteriales bacterium | reverse complement strand
GTGTTGGGGGATTGTAGATTATCATGTCCGGGTGCAGGGTATAGTTGCGGGCAGGATCAGAAAAATGACTGCCGTCTGCCGTTAAAGGGTAGTGGTTTATTTTAAGAAAATTCATATCCCTAGTGAACCGGTCGGCGAACATCAGCATGCCCTGAAATATATTTGTCGTTCTAACGGACTCGATGAAAAAAGATGAGCACGTTGGCTGGAAGGGACAATTATCGCCGTCCAGGTCGGATATGAAAAAAGAATATACCTTGCGGGAGCCATCGAGTAAAAGGCTCCCTAAGTTTTTGTTACTAACCATTGGCTGGCTTTCAGATGGGGGAGTTGTGGTATAGGAGATTTCAGTTTTACCCCACTTCTTCCAGTCGGCCTGCTGTCCATATAAACTGGCAGCAGACAGAATTACTATATATATAATTGTAACTAAGCGCATTATTATTATTATGTATCCAGATTATTTTGTATCCAGCAGTGCCCTTGAGATCACAACCTTTTGTATCTCTGAGGTACCTTCATAAATTTCCGTGATTTTAGCGTCGCGCAGATAGCGTTCAACCAGGTATTCCCTGACGTAGCCGTAACCTCCGTGTATCTGAATTGCCTCGAGCGCGCATTCAACGGCAGTTTTTGAGGCAAACAGTTTTGCCATTGCCGCTTCCTTGTAAAATTTTTTGTGGGCGTCCTTCAGGGCAGCGGCCTGAAGTGTAAGGAGTTTTGCCGCGTCAACCTTGACTGCCATGTCTGCGATCTTAAATTGAATTGCCTGCAGGTCCGCTATTACCGATCCAAAGGCCTTCCTCTGTTTGGAATAGTTGATTGAAGCCTGAAGTGAGGCTTCTGCAATTCCAAGCGCCTGTGAGGCAATACCAATCCTGCCGCCATTCAGGGTATCCATTGCAAAGTTAAAACCTTTCCCTTCCTCCCAGACAAGGTTTTCCTTCGGAACCCTGCAGTTTGTAAATGTCAGCGAACAGGTATCGGAGCTCTTTATACCCAGTTTGTCTTCCTTCTGTCCGTGCTCAAATCCCGGAGTCCCTTTTTCGACTAGAAAAGTGCTGATACCCTTATGCTCTTTAGCCTTGTCGGTAGTAGCCATGACGAGGAAATAATCGGCCGATTGTCCGTTAGTAATCCAGTTCTTTATTCCGTTAAGAATGTAGCAGTCCCCGTCTTTTTCAGCCATAGTCCGCTGCCTGGTTGCATCGCTGCCTGCCTCAGGTTCTGAAAGCGCAAAGGCTCCCAGTTTCTGTCCCGCCGCCAGAAGCGTCAGATAATTTTTCTTAAGGTAGTCTGATCCGTATTTTTCGAGTCCATAGCAAACAAGAGAGTTATTGACCGACATTATTACGCCCACGCTGGCATCTATTTTAGAAATTTCCTTTATGGCCAGCACGTAGCTGATGGTATCCAGGCCCGCACCACCGTATTCCGGGGAAACCATCATTCCCATGAAACCCAGCTCGCCCAGTTTTTTCACTATTTCCGAGGGGAATTCTGACTTCTTGTCTCTTTCAACGGCAGAAGGTGCAATTTCAGATTCAGCGAATTCTCTGGCTGACTGCTGAATTAACATCTGGTCTTCGGTCAATTCGAATGTCATGGAAGCTCCTCTTTTAATGCAAAATAAGAACTTGGCCTATATATAGCAAGAGGAAAGCAGGGGGGACAATGCCCTGGTTTGAAGGGTGTGAGCCGTTTGTCATTTATTATTAAGCTTTAGCTGCTGCTACAAAAATACAGAGTGTCCGGATTTTTCTATCTAATTATAGCCTTGTCTTTCGTATATTTGTGGTCATGGAAAATAATATAATTAAAATGAAGAAGCAGCTGAAGGGATTGACCCTGGAGGAACTGAAAAGCCACTTTGAGGAGATTCAGGAGCCCCGGTTCCGCGGTGAACAGTTATTCAACTGGATGTATAACCATCTGGCGTTCAGTTTTGAAGAAATGCAGAATCTTTCTAAGCCTTTGCGGGAGAAACTCTCGGAAACCTGTTCACTTCAGGCCCTTGAGCTTGTAACCACGCAGGATTCCAGGGAGACCGGTACGAAGAAATACCTGTTTAAGACGGGTGACGACAGAAAGATCGAATCGGTAATAATACCGGATGAGGAGAGGGCCACATTATGCATTTCCACGCAGGTCGGGTGCCCTCTGGATTGTAAATTCTGCGCTACGGGACTCATGGGTTACAAGAGAAATCTCAGCGTGGGTGAAGTAGTTGACCAGTACCTGCTGGCTGCAAGGGATTACGGCAAGGAAAAGCTCACTAATATAGTATATATGGGAATGGGTGAACCCCTTCTGAACTATAAAGCCACACTGAGTTCACTGTCAATCTTTACGGCTGAACTTACAAAGGGGGTCAGCAGAAACAGGATAACCGTTTCTACCTCAGGTATTGCTCCTAAAATAAAGGAGCTGGCCGATTCGGGTTTCAGGGTAAAACTGGCGTTTTCACTGCATTCATGTTTTGAAGATATAAGATCGATGATCATGCCCATAAATAAAAAATTCTCCCTGCAGGAGAATATTACGGCCATGCAATACTTCGCAAAAGAAACCGGCACACGCATAACGTTTGAATATACGATGCTGAAAGGAATTAACGACAGGACTGAAGATGTAAAAGCGCTAGTTAAGCTGTGCTCAAAGATTCCGTCCAAAATAAATATTATTCCCTTTAACAGCATTGCACATATGAACCCCGGCGGAATTTCTGCGACACTGGAGCCAACGGCATACAGGGATATACAGTCATTTGCTCAGCGCCTGAGAGATAATAACATTACGGTCATGGTGCGCGAAACGCAGGGTAATGACATTGCCGCTGCATGCGGGCAGCTCGCCGTAAAGTATTAATTGCATGAATCCTTGAATGTTGTGGACAATAGGCATATCTTTGCATTTCTTAAAATTCCCGGAGTAAATTACGCGCTATGGCATGGTTTTATCTTATAATTGCTAGCATCTTTGAGGTTTCCTGGGCCGTCGGCTTAAAATACAGCGAGGGGCTGAGCAAGCCGGTCCCAACAATTTTTACTGTTATTGCAATGCTTCTTAGCTTTGTATTTCTCTCACAGGCATCCAAAAGCCTGCCCATAGGTACGGCTTATGTTATCTGGACGGGCATCGGAGCAGCTGGAACTGCTTTTTACGGTATGCTCTATTTCGGTGAATCCAGAGAGGTTGTAAGGATATTATGCCTTATGCTGATCATTTCCGGAGTAATCGGACTCAAGTTTACATCGAATCATTAAGGATTTCTTAAAAATTCACATATATATAGAATGAAAAAACTCACTCACGATGAAATATCGCTAAACCGCAGCACACTTGACACGCTGCACCAGGTAAGAAAAATGCCTGTTTATGTCCTGCTGGATAATATCAGGAGCACCTACAATGTGGGTTCCATATTCAGGACCTCAGACGGTGCGATGATACAAAAACTTTATCTTTGCGGCTATACACCGCATCCCCCCAAGAAAGAAATACTGAAGACCGCCCTTGGCTCAACAGAAAGCGTTGAGTGGGAATACGTAAAGGATCCCCGTGAGGCCGTGCTTGAATTAAAAAGCAGGGGTGTTAAAATTTGTGCTCTGGAGCAGACCAGCAAAAGTAAGGTTTACTACCAGCTGAAACCTGAAGTTTTTCCATTATGCCTGATCGTGGGCAATGAAATCAGCGGCGTTTCACAGGATTTAATTGATTTATGCGATTTTTCGGTGGAAATTCCCCAGTTCGGAATTAAACAATCACTGAATGTTGCGGTAGCTTACGGCGTGTCCATTTTTGAGTTCCGCAGGATCTTTGATCTGGGGTAACTGGCCATGCATGCAAAATAAGTGTGCTCCCCCTCATTTTGATTGATTTTTTTACGGTAACGGCATATATTAAGCATCTTAAATAATTGTAACTTGTTATTTTCTTAAAAAACCAGCAGAGCTATGAAAGAATTTAGATTTAGAATCATTCTCATACTTGGTGCTATCGCATTAAGTTTGTACTTGCTGCATTATACCTATGCGGATTACAGAAATAATCAAAAGATCGAAAAGATCCAGGAGCATGTAAGGGATAGTGTCAAGCAGGCCAATCCCAAAATCAGTGCCGACAAACTTCAGAATATCGAAGAAGCAGTTGCCGACAGTGTCAGAGTTAACAATCCGACATATGCAAAAGACCGCGCAAAAAGACTCAAACTGGGTCTTGATCTTCAGGGCGGTATGTATATGGTTATGGAAGTAAATACCACAGAAATGCTCAAGAAACTTGCTAAGGACCCTGACTCAAACTTCAGGCAGGCCTTGCAGGAAGCTGAAAACGAAGTTAAGGTAAGTGATCAGGATATAGTCACAGTCTTATCACAGAAACTGAAAGATAAAGGGATCAGATTAAGCCGTTACTTCGGTACCATCAGGGAAAGTGATAATGATATTATCTCTAAGTTACGCAAACAGGCCGACGATGCGGTCTCACGTGCTCAGGAAATTATCCGTAACCGTGTTGACCAGTACGGTGTATCAGAACCCAGCATCCAGAAACAGGGATCACGCCGTATTATAGTTGAATTACCTGGTGTTGCAAAAGAAGAGGAAGCAAAGCATCTTCTGCAGGGAAGTGCTCTGCTGGAATTCAAGCTGTTAAAGGACCCGAATTTTACAGTCGGCATAATGCAGAGGGTTGATGAAGTCCTGGCCGGTACCATCAAATCGGATTCTACACTTTCCGATTCACTCAAGGCCCAGGGCAAAACAGCTGCCAGGAAAGATACTACACAAAAAGAATTGAATAAAGAAGAGTTTGCAAAACAGCATCCATTCTTTGCTGTTGCAATGATCCCTCAGGGAGCCCAGAGCGCTGAAGCTTACGTAAAGGAAACAGACAGAGGCAGACTCGACCTCATGCTGAACCGTCCTGAAGTTAAGAGGGTAATCCCTGATAACGTTGAATTCCTCTATTCTGCCAAGCCGATTACGGGAGAAGACGGTGGAAAATACCGCCTGCTGTATATGGTCAATAAGACCCCTGAATTAACGGGCGGCACTATTACTGAAGCCCGCGCCAGTATCGATCCCAATACTTCAGGAGCTGAAGTAACAATGCAGATGAATGCAGAGGGTTCGAGGGACTGGGCAAGAATAACAGGTTCAAACGTCGGAAAACGTATTGCTATCGTGCTCGATAATTTCGTTTATTCAGCTCCTACCGTTCAGGGTAAGATTCCAAACGGAAGCTCACAGATTACCGGTATGAAGGATATGGACGAGGCAAAACTGATTGAAATCGTGCTTAAGGCAGGTGCGTTGCCCGCTCCGGTAGAAATTATTGAAGAAAGAATCGTTGGTCCTTCTTTGGGTACCGACTCAGTTTACCAGGGACTTAATTCAGCACTGATAGGCTACCTGTTTATAGCTATCTTCATGATCGTTTATTATCAGAGATCCGGTGCAATTGCAGATCTTGGATTATTTATTACAATACTCATTATTATGGGTATTCTGGCCGGATTCAGCGCAACATTAACTTTACCCGGTATCGCAGGTATAGTGTTGACCATGGGTATGGCGGTTGATGCCAATGTGCTAATTTTTGAAAGAATCAGGGAAGAGTTGGCAACTGGCAAGACATTAAAGGCTGCTGTTGACAGCGGATTTGCCAATTCATACTCTGCTATCATAGATTCCAACATTACAACATTCATTACCGGATTGATTCTTTATCAGTTCGGCGGCAGCGGTCCGGTTCAGGGATTCGCTCTTACTTTAATGATTGGAATTATTGTCAGTATGTTCAGTGCATTAATCGTAGCACGCCTGGTTTATGATTTTATGATTGCCAGAGGCGCCAAAATTACCATTGGTTAATAATCGGATTTTAAGGAGAATAAAATAAATGCGGATATTTCATAACTTAAACGTTGATTTTATGGGTAAGAGGAAATTTTTCTATTTCCTCTCGGCCCTGTTTTTTTTGGTCGGTTTAGTAAGTGTCGTTTTCAGGGGCCTTATTTTCGGTATCGATTTTAAGGGCGGTACTGAAATTGCGCTTCAGTTCCAGAAACCGGTAAATATTTCCCAGGTCAGAGAGTATGTAAATAACATCGGCCTTGGTGAAGTTGAATTAAAAACGTTCGGTCAGAGCAGCGGTATACTTTTAAGAACCGAACAGCAGGAAATTCCAAGGAATATCTTCCCGCGCGTAATTAGCGGCATAAGTGCAGCAATCGACCAGAATTTCCCCGGACTTCAGAAGCAGATTGTTGATACAACGGCTAATTCAGTTACATACGCTTTTAATAATCCTGATACTGCCAATGCAGTTATTGCCAGGATGTTTATCGATGGTTATCAGACGGCCAGATTCTCTGAAGAGGTCACTAATACAAAGATGGTTGTCCGAATCGGTATTTCAGAGTGGCTGAAAGAGAATCTGAAAGAAAAGATGCCTGGCAATTCATTCCAGGTGTTAAAAGAGGATAAGGTTGGTCCTAAAGTTGGAAACGAATTGAAGACCAAAGCATTGATCTCGGTGTTTTTGTCTCTCATAGGAATTCTGATCTACCTGGCTTTCCGGTTCAAGTTCATATTCGCATTTGGAGCGGTAGTTGCTTTGTTCCATGACGTTTTGATCACTCTGGGTCTGTATGCAGCACTTTATAACGTTATACCGGGACTTAACCTGGAAATTAACCTGACCGTGGTTGCTGCATTCCTGACGCTGATCGGTTACTCAGTTAACGACACGGTGATCGTGTTTGACAGAGTTAGGGAACGCCTCAAGCTGCATAAATCAGAACCCCTGGAAATAGCTATGAACAAGGCTATTAATGATACTATGAGCCGTACAGTCCTGACCGGTGGTACCACATTAATGTCCTGTCTGGTGCTTCTGATCTTTGGTGGTGAAGTATTAAGAGCCTTCTCGTTCACACTGTTCTTCGGTATTATTACCGGTACATATTCATCAGTATTCGTGGCAAGCGCAATTGTACTTGAATATGCACAAAGGTCAAAGAAAAAGATTGAATTTTAAGTTTAGTTCACACTATAAAAGCCGGCATAATTACTATGCCGGCTTTTTTTGTTTTAAATTATGAGGCGATATTGTGGGAAGATTTCACTATTTTTGGAAATTATAAAATATTCTTTCGAATTTAGAAAAGGCAAGGGATAAAACAGCATGAAAAAATTAATTGATCTGAGGAGCGATACCGTAACGCGTCCTTCCGGGGCGATGCGCAAGGCAATGTATGATGCCGAAGTGGGTGATGACGTATTTAAGGAGGATCCAACTATTAATAAACTGCAGTCTTACGCAGCAGAACTCCTGGGAAAGGAAGCCGCCCTTTTTGTTACCAGCGGAACCCTGGGCAACCAGCTGTGCCTGAATGTTTCAACTGATCCGGGCGATGAGGTAATCTGCGAAATGGATGCCCACATTTTTAACTATGAATCGGGATCTCCGGCAGTTTTAAGCGGCATTCAGCTACTGCCAATAGTTGGCAGCAGGGGAGTCATCACTCCTGAACAGGTGGAGCCGATGATCCGTCCTAAAAGTGCATATTATATGCCCAAGACTAAATTAATTGAAGTTGAAAACACGCACAACAGGGCAGGCGGTACGATACATCCCCTGGAAAACATTATAGCCCTCGAAAAACTGGCCAGAAAGTATGACCTGCTGTTCCATCTGGATGGTGCCAGGATATGGAATGCTTCAGCTGCAACCGGAATATCGGTGAGCGAGTACGCCGGTCATTTTGATTCAGTTTCATGCTGCCTGTCAAAGGGACTCGGTGCCCCGGTGGGGTCAATTATAGCTGGCAGCAAGGATTTTATTGAAAAGGCTTTCAGGGTTCGCAAGGCATGGGGAGGCGGTATGAGGCAGGCTGGTATACTGGCTGCCGCTGGATTATATGCGCTACAGAACAATAGGGAAAGACTGAAAGAGGACCATGAAAAGACTTGCCTGATAGCAAAAAGTATAGCGCAGAACCCGAATCTCGAAATCGACATGGCTTCGGTACAGACAAATATACTGATTTTCAGGCCGCTTAACGTAAAGCCCGAAACTGCAATGGAAAAATGCAGGGAAAAAGGACTCCTGATCTCGGGCGGAAAAATAGATTCGCTTAGAATAGTAACCCACCTGGACGTCAGTTTTGAAGAGGTTCAGCAGGCAATTTCCATACTTGAAGAAGTATTTTCTTAAGGCCGGGGAATAATGACTACTGAAAACTTCCGGCATAAAGTAACTCTTAAGGTGCAGTTCCATGAAATTGACCTACTGGGTGTATGTAACAACGCCATATATTTTAATTTCTTTGAAACTGCACGCCTGGAATATCTAAAGGCCATCGGGCAGTACAGGGACATGAATGAAATGGCAACGGCAGATAAGTTCTATCTGATAGCTCATAATGACTGCGATTATATGGAACCGGCGTATTATGACGACGAATTAAATATTTATACGCGTATAAGCTATATTAAAAATTCCAGCTTCGGATTTGAGCATATTGTTGAAAAGACTAAGTCGGGCCGGATAATAGTAAAAGGCGGCGGTGTAATTGTGCATATTAACAGGAGTGAAAAGAAATCCATTCCGTTGCCCGCTGATTTTTATGAATCGGTTCTGGTCTATGACAAAAGCGTGAGGATAATCAGGGAATAAGCGGTTATTCTTTAATATTTATGGATCCTGAGGAGTCTCCCGGCCCTCAGGATCCAATTTTATCATCTAAATATTTACTGTTCGCATTGCAGCTTCGGGGTACCTGAGGCCGCTGGCGGCACCTTTGGGTATCACCTCATCGATCTGCTGAATCTCCTGCCTGGTCAGTTCAATCTTAAGAGCGCCGGCATTTTCTTCAAGATATTTCCTCCTCTTTGTACCGGGAATGGGCACAATATCTTCACCCTGCGCCAATACCCATGCAAGTGCTAACTGACCGGGGGTAACGCCTCTGGATTTTGCGATCTCTTCGATCCTTTTAACCAGATCCAGATTTTTCTGGAAGTTTTCTCCCTGAAAGCGGGGGGAGTTGCGCCTGAAATCGTCCTGCGGCAGGTCGTCAAAACTTTTGATCTGTCCGGTTAAAAAGCCTCTACCAAGAGGGCTGTAGGCAACAAAACCTATACCCAGTTCCCTGACGGTTGTCAGTATTTCATCTTCCGGATCACGCGTCCAGAGCGAATACTCCGTTTGCAGGGCGCTGATAGGATGCGTCATTTGAGCACGCCTGATAGTATTTGGGGCGGCTTCTGAGAGTCCCAGGTATTTAACCTTACCTTCTTTAACCAATTGTGACATTGCACCAACAGTCTCCTCGATTGGCACGCTAGGATCAACCCTGTGCTGATAATAAAGATCTATATAATCGATTTTCAGCCTGTGCAGCGAAGCCTCACATGCCTGTTTAACGTATTCCGGACGTCCGTTGACCGATCTTACCCCCGGGTCACCCGTGCGCTGAATGCCGAATTTTGTAGCCAGCACTACCTGCTGTCTCCTGCCGCTGATGGCCTTGCCTACAAGTTCCTCATTCTTAAAGGGCCCATACATATCAGAT
>JBLMZM010000371.1:0-4376 GCA_050258815.1 Ignavibacteriales bacterium | reverse complement strand
CAGTCTTAATAATGATTGTGGAAATTCCCTGTCTCCATCACTCCCATCCAATTCAATGAGGTATATAGGCTCAGGAGATAATGAAATTAAAGATATTACAGATCCGAACCTGCCCTTTTCTTCACCTTCTAGTATTTCTACACTATCATTAATTATGAAAGCGACTTCCCCTATTTTTTCTCCATTATAAAAAGCATCATTAGTTTCTTTATCTGGCGACATTTGTTCTTCTTTTTCTTTTATCAGTTCCCTAATGGCAATTGAACCAATTTTAGTCAGAATACCGGAGTTAAATCTGGATTTCAGTTCATAAAGAGGTAACCTTTTGAGGCTCTCCTTAGCTTCCTTAATGCTCTGATATTTTCTGCCTCTCTTGTTCATCCAAAAGCCAATAGTTCTGTTAATTATAAACTTTTAACAAAGAAGTGTTCTATAAATAAACAATAGAGTAGAAAGGCCGTCCATTATCAAAACTTTGTCCGGTGTGCTAATTACTCCCCCACCTAAGCCCAGAGGTTTAGTAACCGTGCAAAGATAAAACCCTATGGACTATCGTTATTTTCTCACAATTTTGACCTCCTAAATCGTGATCGGCAATAAATCTTCAACTTTTTACGAGGTTTGCAAATATTTTTCCGAAAACGCCCATCCCCTCCACACATATACATATTAGAATAAATTCTTGACAATAACGCTGATTTTGCCAATCTTCAATTTCCTGCTTGCAAATGTCTTTTGGGAATTTATTCCGGGGATGAAATATACTTGAAAGATAATAGAAAATTAGCTCAGAATTAATCCAGCAAATATAAAATTTAAGGATCAGCCATGTGGAAAAACATTACAATAGCAGTGCTGCTAGTGATTATTGCTGCAGGGGGAATTTACCTGTATTCCATTCAAACCCGAGGAATCAAAAAGCCTCCTATGGATGGGGAAATAGTAATGGAGGACAGCCTGTTCTTAAGACCTGAATTTAGGGCGTTTCTGGATAAGTACATTGAAAGAATGACTAATTCGGGACGTTCACGTTTAGCTAGAGTTGCAATGATTTGTTCTTATGGCATGTATTTAACTCCAAGAGAAGACAAGGAAATTGAGCAGAGCTTTATAGTTACAAATTCGAGTTATAGATCCCATGTTGAAGCAAAAAAGCCAATCGGTTATTTCAGATATAAAAATGAACTCTTTCTAATATGCTCGCCTATCTACAGCATGCTGGGAGATAGAAACAGTATAATGAAGAATATTGAAAAGGATCTGCAAAAGCTTTGGTCTGGTTATCCGATAATTTATGATCCTGCTACCTGGCTAGTAAAAGTAAAAATGAGGGACGGGAAGGTAAAAGTTGAATATGAGCTTTATGATGTGTCTAATGACATCACTACTCCGACTCCAACCCAATGGCCTTAAAAGGAGAACAGACTGATACCCGATATATTTGATTCTTTATTGCAGAGGTTGGAGACAGTTGGTCGTTCCCGATGGCGGGAGCGGAGGAAACTTTATCCGTTCAGGTTTTGAGATTTGAATGGCAGTTGCATAAAAGATCTTAATTGCAGTATATTTCAATATTAAGAATATAAATAAACTATAATGCCAACTGTATTAAGGGTTGATGGATTCAGGTTCTATTTCTACAGCCATGAGACAACTGAGCCTCCGCATATCCATGTTGATAAGGACGGCAATTCGGCGAAGTTCTGGCTGAATCCGGTAAGCCTTGCAAGGAACATTGGCTATAGTGCAAAAGAGTTAAGAGTAATACAGGATATAATTCAGGATAATCAATCATTTATGCTGGAGAAATGGAATGGGTATTTTATCTAGTCAGGCAGACGAAAGAGTAAAGGATGTAAGAATTCAGGATGAGATGCTTAGCGTAGACCTGATGGACGGCAGGACTATCTCCGTTCCCCTTGCCTGGTATCCCAGGCTCTTTAGTGCAACAATGGACCAACTCTCAAAATGGGAAGTTGCCGGAGGCGGCTACGGAATTCACTGGCCCGAGCTGGATGAGGACCTCAGCACTGAGGGACTTTTAAGAGGTGCTCCGGCTCCAAAGGCATTCTCAAAATCAGCTTAATAATATTTAAAACCTCCCGGTCACAATTTGGTCATTGCATTTTTAAATATTGCGTTTTTGAGCTGGATTCGAAGGATTTCAGAACATCCGGATCCCGATAGCTATCGGGACTGTCTCTCCGCACTGAGAAAGAAAGCCCGAAATCGTCTGATTTTGGGCTTTTTTCATATCTTTAATGCCACCAAAACTACTCAATACTAACTATTACGACTGTAATTATGCCAATTTTATGCCGAATTTTTGCCATAGAATTCTATAGCAATTATTTTGGGGCATTGATCAAACTTGGAATAACTTGTCAGCAGTTGTTCCTGTTCAAAACTCCGTCTGGTCAGGAATGGAGATTTCTGCTTCAAAAATTCTATTATATTGCAAAAATTCGGCTAATACAACATTAACCCAAGATGAGCTCATTTAACTTAGAACTGCAGATCGAATACTGGAAGAATCTTGCGCTAAATGTGTTTAAGAAGGCATCAGATCCAATTATTTTTAAGGATTCCAGGCAAAGTAAAGAAAATATTTCTTTAGGATAATGGTAGAATTAGGTAAACTCGCATCGACGGAGTTTTGAACAGCCACAATCAATTTTATTTATTACCAACTCCTCATCCGAATAAGCTGTTAGAAAGGATGTACTCTGGCTTTTTATAGGAAGACCCGCAAGCAGTTAAGCCAGAAAAACATTTTAAAATAATGTTAATTATTATTTACAAAATTCCGTATATTTGTAAAGTATAATTTACATTATAAGACGACTATGATATCCCCTAAAATTAACCGAATACTTAAGAGTCTGGGAGAGAATATAAAGCTGGCCAGGTTGAGGAGAAAGTTAAGTACACAACAGGTCTCCGAAAGAGCCGGGATCAGCCGTCCCACACTCTATGCGATAGAAAAAGGGCAGCCGAATGTGGCTATAGGATTATATCTGCAGGTTCTGTTTGTACTCGGCCTGGCTGATGACCTTTCAAAGGTAGCCGGTGATGATGAGCTTGGCCGCAGACTTCAGGATGCAGGGCTGACAGTAAAAAGAAGGGCCCCCAAAAGGAAAATAATAAATGGCAAAGACTGATAAAAGAAAAGAAATATTAGTATATGCCCACTGGCTTGAAATGCAGGAACCATTGCCTGTGGGTTCTTTATTTGTCGAGAAAATAAAGGGCAGGGAAATATTTTCCTTTGAGTATTCTGATGACTGGCTGAAATCGAAATACGTACAGATTATTGATCCTGATCTGCAGCTTTTCCGGGGAATTCAGTACACAAAGGGAAATAAAAGCAATTTCGGGAGCCTCCTTGATTCCTCACCCGATAGATGGGGAAGAATTTTAATGAAGAGACGCGAAGCTGCACTGGCAAGAAAAGAAAAACGGAGCGAAAATACTCTTCTGGAATCCGACTTTCTTTTAGGGGTTTATGATGAACATAGAACGGGAGGCCTGAGGTTCAAACTCGAGCCCCTTGGCCCATTTCTGAATACCGACAGAAAATTTGCCGCCCCGCCATGGACATTATTAAGAGAACTTGAAGCTGTAAGCATGAAAATAGAAAACGAGGATCTGATAGATGATCCGGAATACCTGAACTGGCTGAATATGCTGATAGCTCCGGGTTCTTCCCTTGGCGGCGCCAGACCTAAGGCCAGCATAATTGATGAGAAAGCTGACCTATGGATAGCTAAATTTCCAAGCATTCAGGACGGGAAGGATATAGGCGCCTGGGAAATGGTTGCACATGAACTTGCGGTTCAATGCGGATTACATGTGGCTGAAGCGAGAGTTGAAAAATTCTCGGGCAGATATCATACCTTCCTATCAAAAAGGTTCGACAGAAGAAAAACCACCAGAATACATTATTCTTCAGCAATGACTATGCTTGGTTATAACGATGGTGATGATTTTTCTGAAGGTGTAAGCTATCTTGAAATAGCTGACTTTCTTTCGGCCAACGGCGCAGATGTTACAGCCGACCTCGAGGAATTATGGAGGAGGATCGTTTTTAGCATTTGTATTTCGAATACCGATGACCACCTGAGGAATCACGGTTTTTTGCTGACAGAAAAGGGATGGCTGCTCTCGCCGGCTTTTGATATCAATCCTGTTGAAACAGGAACCGGACTTAAGCTGAATATTTCTGAAACTGACAACTCGTTGGATACTGGTCTTGCACTGGAAGTAACAGACTATTTCCGCTTAAAAAAAACAAAGGCAGAAAAAATAATTAAGGAGATCAGAGAAAAAGTAAGCATGTGGGAAAGCATTGCAGGAAAGTACAATATATCCAGGGC
>JBLMZM010000370.1:0-18823 GCA_050258815.1 Ignavibacteriales bacterium | reverse complement strand
CGGCTTCAAAACTGTGACCACATCATTAACAGTCACCGGCGGGTCGACAGCAACTCATGACTTTACCCTCTCTGCAGATGTACTTAATCTGCAGGAAGTTGTTGTAACCGGTACTATTTCTCCTATATCTAAACTCGAATCCTCAGTTGCAATCAGTACAATTACTCCAAAGGAACTTGCGCAGGCTAATCCCAGAAGCACTACAGAAGCATTACGCTATGTTCCAGGCTTTACACGAGTTGAAAGTTCAGGCGGTGAGGTAAATGAAAACATATCAGTCCGCGGCATTCTGGGAGTAGAATATGTAATGTTTATGGAAGATGGACTTCCGGTATTCCCAACCATGCATACCTTCTTTATGAATGCGGATAACTTATTCAGGCCTGATGAAAACATCCAGAGCATTGAGGTTGTACGCGGCGGTTCCTCAGCACTTTTTGGATCCAACACGCCGGGTGCAATAATTAATTTTATAAACAAGACCGGAGGCCCCAGTTTTAGCGGCATAATAAAGGCAACCGGGGGAACCAAAGGCCTTGCTCGATACGACTTCAATGTAAATGGCCCGCTAAGTAACGACGTAAGATTTAACCTTGGCGGATTCTACAGGTACGACCAAGGCGTAAGATATCCTGGCTTTCCTGCCATAAAGGGCGGGCAGATTAAAGGAAGCATAACAAAACTCTTGGATAATGGGTATGTCAGGGGCAGCTTTAAGGTCATTAACGACCGGAACCAGTTCATACTTCCACTGCCTTTCCAGAACCCCGACGATCCGCAGTACGTACCGGGATTTTCAGACTATGGCGCTATGAACACCAATGAGGCCAACAATCTGGTTGTCCCGACTCCTACTGGCGACTTAAAATACCCGCTTGAGGATGGCCTCATAACACAGGCATACTGGCTTACGGGCGACGTAAGTTTTAATTTCGACGAAGGTCTGACCATAAGAAACATGGCCCAGTTCATGCAGGATTCACAGGGCTGGAATGGAATTTTTACTGGCCAGCCCACAAGCGTTAGAGACTATGTGGCAGGGCTGAAACTTCCGGCCGGAACAAATGCAAGCTTTTTCTATACAAATTACTTCAATGCAGCCGGGCAAAAGCTTCCATTTGATCTTACTGCCAATAACGGCCTGGCATTTTTATCTCCCAGCCAGCTGGTTACGGTTCAGAAACCTTTGTCGGCTTTCCAGGACCAGCTGCAGATAGTGAAGACATTCGAAAAGAAGCATACTGTTTCCATTGGGCTTTATGCTGCAAATTATACGCAGACCAACAGATGGTATTTCTCCGATATTCTGATGGATGTCAGGGATAACCCAAGGCTGGTTGACATGGCCCTTTCGACCGGCGGCGGAGCACCGGTTTTTTCGACATTCAACGGCTTCAGAAATTTTGTTTCCCTCTACCGCAATGGAAGCGGCTCTACTTCAATTTTTTCAGGAATGATCGGCGGCTCATTCGCGCTGCTCCCAAGGCTGCGCCTTGACCTGGGTTTAAGAGGTGAAATCGACAGTTACGTCCAGGACGCAGAGAATCAATCGACAGTCGACCTGGATAATAACCCGGCTACCACATATAATAACGAACAGTGGGGAAACTATTCCTTCAGGCATTTCAACCGTACAATCAGAGACTGGGCCGGATCTATAGGGCTTAATTTCGGACTTACGGACCAGGTTGCTTTATATGCCCAGGCAAACCGTGCATACAAAATGCCCGCACTAGATGAATTCCTTGACGCAACAGCCCAGCAGCAGATAGACCTCTTTGGAAACAGGAGACTTGTATCGTATGAAGGCGGCATCAAGCTCTCTGACCCGCTGTATGCTTTTACTGTTAATGGATTCTGGGAGGAACTTACGAATATCGTAAGCCAGGGTTTTGAACTGAATCCTGCAACAGGTCAGGGTGTATGGGTTATAAGAGGTAATCCGGATAACAGGGCATACGGCGCCGAAATTGAGCTCTCGCTTCAGCCAATTCAGGGCCTTGGCTTAATTGGAGTAGGCACTTACACTCAGGCAAAGAATGTAGAGGGCTCCGGCGGCGCAGCCCTTACTGCCGGCGGAATACCTAAATGGGTGGCTAATATCTCTGCAACTTATTCTATGTTGGGATTTACTGCTTATGCAGACTTCCATTATGTCGGCGCAAGAACTCTTGTAAACGCGATCTATGACCAGGCCACAGGCAAGTATACTACGTACCAGGAGTACTTTACGCTTCACGCTTATAATTATATGAATGCCGGCATTGCATACGGTTTTCCAAATCAGGGGCTGGTTCTCTCGGTTGATTTGCTGAATGTTTACCAGTCCAAGGGGCTTGAGGAAGGAAACCCGAGGACGCCGGGCATTTCTTCGTATTATTTTGTTGCAAGGCCGATACTGCCAAGGAGACTGACAGCTTCACTTAGTTATCGGTTCTAGGAAGTTATCAGAAGCTTTTGATGAACAGATGAGGTTTTTCCCGCCTCATCTGTCCAGATTTTATATTTTCCAGTAAACCCGAAAAAGATAATTGAGGGCAGTAAAATGAAACATTTAAGGATTTTCCTCTTCATGGTAATATTTTCAGCCTCCGCCGCAATAGCACAGGATGAAAGTTTTATCCTTCAGGCCAGGCACTTTCGTCCTTATTTCCCGACTTATATAGGTAACGGATATTTCAGCCTTTCTTCAACACCGATTGGAACACAGCAGGCAGAGTCGTTTATGGTTAAAGTGTATGACCATGGCAAAGATGATATTCCCAGAATTGCCTGCCTGCCTGCCTGGAATGAGATCGATTTTTATAACGGAACAAAATGGCTTAATGATCCCGCAAATGACTCAACCCAGTTTTCAGATTATTCGCAGACACTTAATATGTATAATGGAACGCTTGAGACCAGATACACCTGGAATTCAAACAAGAAGAAAACAGCAATTGATATAATAAGCTTAATTTCAAGAAGCCAGAAGAATCTTGCCCTCATGGAATTAAATATAACACCTGATTTTTCAGGCACCGTAAAGCTTGTTTTTCCATTAAAACAAAGGCAGGAGCCAAAAAGAGCAGCTCTTGCCAAACTGACTAACATCGCTCCTGTGGTTGAGGGGACCTGGCCGCCTTTCTGGTACCCGGGATATATGAAAGTTCTTAGTACAGCCTCGGAAAATGATAAGAACAGCGGGAGGATGCAGATCCTGTCGCAAAGTGACGGCAAGGATACCAGGGTTGCTATTTCAGCAGAAGTTACTTTTGACCAGCTTTCCTCCCCTGTTATAGTTTCCCGGAAGGGGAATAATTCGGCCTCCGTTGAAATCAGCTTCAAGGCTGTAAAGGGGCAAAAGTACACTTTTTATAAGTTCGTTTCCGTTGAATCCGACAGGGATGAAAAGGCAGATATCCGGAAAAAGACAGCGGATATTTGCAATAGGGCAAAAAATACCGGCTTCCAAACACTCCTGAATGAGAATAATTCTGCCATGAGTAATCTTTGGAATACAGATATTATTGCAGAAGGGGATAAGGATTTTCAAAGGTTGATTCATTCAATGATCTTTTATCTTCTTTCAAGTGTAATGGAAAATACGGGCTTCAGCATTGGGCCAATGGGTCTTGCAACATCGGGCTATTACGGGCATATATTCTGGGATGCAGATACTTATATGTTCCCCCCGCTTTTGGTAATGCATCCCGGCATGGCAAAATCCCTTGTAATGTTCAGGGTAAACGCGCTCCCGGCAGCTTTGGAAAATGCAAAGAAGAACAATTACAAAGGGGCCATGTACCCATGGGAGTCGGATGAAACCGGTGCCGAGACAACCCCTTATTTTGCCATTCAGAATGCAGCAAAGGAAAATCATATTGTTGGGGACGTAGCACTTGCACAATGGCAGTATTACCTGGCGACAAAAGATATAAACTGGTTAAAAGAATTCGGATGGAAGGTTATTTCGGCAACAGCAGATTTCTGGGTAAGCCGTGTAAATTACAATAAAGAAAAGGACCGCTACGAAATCGGGAAACTTGTTTCAGTAAGTGAGGGCATGCAGAATGTAAACAATGAAACATATACCAACTCAATTGCCAAACTGAATCTTGAGATTGCAGCAAATGCAGCTAATCTTCTAAATACAGATAAAAACCCCGAATGGAAAAAGATAGCAGACAAAATGTTTATTCCGCTTGATGCAAAGACACAGTCCCATCCGATCTACGAAAATGCCCCCGAAGGCACAAAAGAAGACGCCGGATTCTGGACAAGCGTGGCCCCCCTTCTGAGCTATCCCCTGCAGATAAACATGCCGCAAAATGTAAAAAGGAATGATCTCCTTAATGCTGTGAAAGGATTGGATCAGATAGGTCCGGGAGCCAATATGGGAAGTAATTTTCTACCGATTATTGCAGCCGAGCTTGGCGACGACAGTCTTTTCAACTACACAATTGAAAAAACGTATAAAGGTTACCTGAGGCCGCCTTTTAATGTGCTTGCCGAGACACATACCAACCAGTCTATTAATTTCCTGACCGGTGCGGGAGCATTTCTTCAGCAGGTAATATTTGGCTACACGGGCTTAAGGCTGACTGATAAAGGATTCATTCAGGAATTCAAGCCCATGCTCCCAAGAAATATCACTTCACTTACACTAAAGAACTTCACCTTAAACAACAAACTCTTTGATATCAGCATCAGGAATAATAAACTGGATATGACACCGGTAAAGTAAGCACTTAAAACAGGAAACGGGATCCATTAATACTAATGTTCCCGTTTCCTGTTCCTTAGCTTCTTGTTTCCATCCGAAAGCAAATCAGGCATGATAATCCCTATGAACTCTTCACTTTTTCTCTTCGGACACACTCCTGCAGTAAGATACCGTGTATCATTTATTTATCCATGTATGTTTTAGTGGGTTGATTCAAGAAACTTCGTTGCATAAGGTAAATTCAATGCTCCTGTAGTAGAGTGGCCCGGGTATAACTTGGAATTGCTTATCCGGGAAATTCTAAAATGGGATCAACTTTCTAAAATTGTCTGGTTTGATCCGATGCATTTTCATCTATTATAAGGATCAGGCAGAGATTAAATTAAACAGCATCATATTTATTGTTTGTTCTTTAGAACTATTCATACTAAAGCCATTAAACGATTCCAAAATTCTAAAAGTTAGTCTGCTGGTCAATGGTCCGGATAATCAGGAGCAGTAATATTTATCCTAATAAAGGAGGTATTATGCTTAGTAAAATATATTTAAGTATCCTTGCAATAGCGGGATTTCTGCTGGTGATTATTTCCGGATGCTCTGACAAGGCTCCTTCGGTTTTACCTGTTGGCCCGGATCAGTCCGGCAGCACTCAGTTGAACAAGTCAGGCAGTGAGAAAAATCTTTATCAACAGATTAATCTGGTTTCAGATACAGCCGGATTTTCAACTTCCAGGCGTGATCCAAATCTGCAGAACGCTTGGGGATTAGCTCTAAGCCCATCGGGCAGATTCTGGATATCTGCAAATGGAACAGGATTAGGTCTGGCTTATGACGCTATGGGCAATCAGGCCATTAGTCCCGTTACAATACCCACGGTAAATAATGCGCCGGGCGGAAAACCTTCAGGTGCCGTATTTAACTTCACAAATTACTTCATGATTCCAAAGACAAATACGCGGGCAAGACTGATATTTGCCGGTGAAGACGGCATTATATCTGTATGGGAACCCAGCCTGGGAACTAATGCCGTAGTTGCAGCTGACCAATCCGGCCAGTCGGCAGTTTATAAGGGGATAGATATTGCCATACATAATGGGCGCCCCTTTTTATATGCCGCCAACTTTAAGCAGGCACGAATAGATGTCTTCGATTCTGATTTTAAGCTGGTTTCCAATATGTCATTTGCCGATAACGACATTCCGGCAGGATTTGCTCCATTTAATATCAAACGCTTATATGGCCGCATTTTTGTAACATATGCCAAACAAAAAGGCCCGGATAATGAGGATGATCAGAAAGGGCCGGGTAACGGGTTTATAGACGTCTTCACCACAGGAGGCAAATTAATTAAGCGTTTTGCTTCCAACGGCCCCCTTAATTCGCCATGGGGCATAACCCTTGCCCCTGATAATTTCCATGGGAAAGCGGCCACAATACTCATCGGAAACTTCGGCGACGGAAGCGTTAACATGTTCGATATCAGCGGAAAATTCCTCGGCCCGCTTATGGATACGCAAGGTAAACCAATTGCAATTGACGGACTATGGGCAATAAAAACTATAGATGACGGTGTATTTGACGGCCAGCATAATATGACCGGAGACCTGGATAGAATTTATTTTACCGCAGGTCCTGACGATGAAAGTCACGGACTGTTTGGCTACCTGCAAAATACGTGCAAAAAATAAAACAGAAGTATTTTCCTGATGACCCATATAATTTTATGCAGGCGTTTGCCCTGGTAAACGTCTGCATAGAAAGTGCAATATAATGAACCCGGGCATCCAGAAATTCTGGGAATTTGTGTTTCCCATTGAAGCGGAGTTTTGTTATTTTATTGCAGTTTAGATTACATTTTTAATTTAACCCTGTCCGGAGATATCAAATGATAAAAATAATCGCAGTTGCACTACTCTCTTTATCTTTTTCCTGTTTTGCTCAGAAAGCGGACCAGGACAGCATTTGGCAGAAATTAAAATTCCTATCTGGGAACTGGGAAGGCAAAGGCGGCGGCGAACCGGGGCAGGGGATTTATGAGCGCAGTTATAATTTTATACTCAACAATAAATTTATCGAAGTCAGAAATAAATCGGCCTTTCCCCCTTCGGCTGAAAATCCAAAGGGAGAGATTCATGAAGATATCGGTTATATCAGCTATGATAAGCTTAGAAAGACATTTGTACTAAGGCAGTTCCATATTGAAGGATTTGTAAACCAATATGTACTTGAGAGTATGTCGCCGGATGGAAAAATAATTATTTTCATCTCCGAAGCAATTGAAAACATCCAACCGGGGTGGCGAGCAAAAGAAACATACAAAATAAATAGTGATAATGAATTCACGGAAACCTTTGAATTAGCCCCTCCAAATAAAGATTTTGAAGCATATTCAACAGTTATACTTAAAAGGAAATAATGGTTATTTTGTGACCAGTCAATAAAACCGATGTAAGTTCACTTTGGAATATGAATCATTCAATATGGAAGATGACGCCATTTAATGACAGCTGGTCAGGCAGAGCTTATTTCTCTCACAGGATGGTGTTGCAATTGATGGCGTCTAAACATTCATTTATACCATTTGCGCCTCATTTATGTTTGGTGAATTAGTAATTATTCCCCAATATGCTTTTCAAGTATGAAGAAATACAACGCAAAGCAAAGGATTGTTATACTGATGGATAAAACTACAAACCAGTTAAATAAAGGCTCCGGATAAAATGATACACTGCTGCTGAGGGGCTCCGGATTATTGATTTCCCATGGTCCTTTGAGGGCATAGGGAAAGAAAGCCGACCATTCAGAAAATCTTATGAGGCTCTTCATTAAATGCAGCGAGGAAGTAATAATTACTGCCCGGAGGGCAAAAGACCTCCACGAATGAATGATGCTCTTTAGCACCCCTATGCTCTTAAGGAATAGCCCCGTAAGCGTCCACAGAAATAAAGGGAAAATGAAAAGTGCCCACAGGCCTTCAATCCATCCGGAATACCCCTTTAAATTAAAATAGTTCAGAAAATACTGCGGAACTGCCATAAAGATCTTATCGGTTAGATCCCACTCCTCACAAATTTCACTAAGGACAAAGCCGCTGTCCATCATTATAAAGAATGTTAATGCCCAGGACACACTTTTCTGCCGCTGGTCTTTTTTACTAAAGGGCAGCCTTAGTAGCAGTTGCATGTTGCCGGATGTACAGGATTTCAAACACCGTCCGCACAGCAGGCAGTCTTTATTGCTTTTTAATTGGGGCGGATAGATGTTTACCGGGCAGCCGCCGTCTGACTTAAATATACTTCGGTTCCCGGTGGGCCTCATACAGTTTTTAGTTCTGCACTCTTCGCATTTCTCGCCGGAACTGGCCCTTACAGCCAGCATGCTTCCCCTGCTATAAGCATTTAATGTCATTGCAATCGGGCAGAACCCCTTGCAGAATGAGCCGCTCTTAAAAATTAAACCTATAACCATGGAAAAGGCGATCAGAGAAAAGAGGAATAAAGCCGTGTAAGCAGGAACATAATGCAGTCCTGTACCCGCTGCAAGCAGTTGGATTGCAGCATATAAGCTTACGATAATATAGCCGGATTTAACAGGCCTGTTTATTGATAGTTTTTTTATTTTCAGGAGCTGTCCTATCTTTGCTCCTATCCTGCTCATCATCTCAAGGGGACAGATCATGCACCAGAGGCGTCCTAGTATAACAACTATCCATATCATCATGGGCCACCAGATGCCCCAGATAACCAGGCATACTATATTCGATTTTGCAAAAAGCTCCTGATCCAGGCCTTCCGGTGTATAAACACCCCAGCCCATAATGATAAACCCGAACAGAACCAGCAAAATAAATGTCTGAATTGAGCATGGGAATGCTTTCCAGAAGAGCAGCTTCTTAATAAAAGGTACGGCCAGAAGATTGAAGTTCTTTTCTTTGCTGCTGATTTTACCTTTCTCTGCTACTTTATATTGCAGCTTATCAATTTCTGTAAACATAATTTCTTAGGATAAACTTTTATCGTGTCTTTGGTATAATTATTTGTCACTGGAGGAGTATCTTTCCGTTTTTGTATTTTTTTGCCACTTCCATCATGTAGCTCCATGCCGTCTCCTCTGCCGGAGAAGAAGCGGGACGGTGTGCAATGGCATTTGAGTGCTGATCGAAGTAGGTTTCCGCCAGCTCACGGTTGATCATCCCCTTCTCCAGGTAATCTCCGGAAAGTTTAATTATTGTTAAACTGTCTGTCATATTTATTTCGGCACGGAGCCTTAAGGCTATTTTATCCAGCTTAAAGGTCCCATAGTCTTTATTCATTATTTCAGTAGTAATAACCATGAGTGCTTCTTCCGAGTCTTCCAGGTCGTATCCCGATACGTTAAGTATTCGCCCCATAGTTCTGAAAGCCGCCACATCATCATCTTTCGTAATAATGCAAATTGTTTTTGCAGTGTCAGGGCTCTCCGGGAATGAATCGAAAGCAAGTAAAAGCAACACACAGCAGGTAAGCAAATATTTCATAAAAATTCCCATATAAAAGGTCAATGTTCTGTAAAATTTGTGTTATCCGGATCAAACCTTTTTCTGCAGTAAGCCTGATATAATAAAAATAAAAGTTGGAAAGTAAATGTACATAGCATATATGAATTCCATGATAACTTGTGCGAAACGTCATGACTTGTAAAAAAATGTTTGAATTTTTAGTCATTAGATTATAATATTATTATATGTGGATAGGTATGAGAAGCACAAAACGCAAGCCATGACTAAAAACAGATTGTATGAATAAATTCTCCGGGGCCCCCATGAAAAAATCAGATACTAATGTCTCAAAAATATCTTATCTCTTGCTAATAATTTTATTTTCAGTTTTCTTCAGCCAGAAGTTGTTTTCCCAGCCCTCGAGCTGGAAACCTGCTTATAATGAGAATGGGTATCCTACCCCCTGCTCAGTTACACAGGGTGAGACGGTCAATCTTCACATTTCCACAACCTATACTCCCTACACTGTTAAAGTTTATAAACTTGGAGTATCTGAAAAGCTGGTTGCAACTTACAATAATATTGAAGGCGGACACAGAGGACTGCCCGAAAGGCCATGGGAAACAGGCTGCAGGTGGCCCGTAAGCCTGAGCATAAATACGGAAGGATGGGAATCAGGAGCATATGCGGCAAGATTCCCTCTGGAAACAGGTCCGGGCCAATCAACATTACTGTTTTTTGTAAAGGAGAAAAATCCCGGCACGCATAGCGACGTACTGGTTGTAATACCTTTCTTTAACTGGGTAGCCTATAATACTTACGGCGGGAAGAACGTTTATCCTGAAAATTCTACGAACGGGCAAATGGGTGCCCGCGTCTCCTTTAACCGTCCCCTATTCAGCGGAGGGTATGCTGAGTTCAGGGCATATCCTTATAAAATGATTAAATGGCTTGAAGCAAATTCAATCAGGTACGAAGTAGCGACCGAGATGGACGTTCATAAGTATCCGGATCTTTTGGGCCACTATAATATTGTTATCCAGCCGGGACATGCTGAATACTGGTCACGCGATCAGAGACGTAATGTGGAAAATTATATTAATAATGGAGGAAAGTACTTAAGCCTCTCCGGCAATACATGCTGGTGGCAGATAAGAATTGAGGACAACGACAGCACACTGGTCTGCTATAAATACCCACAGACAGACCCTCTATATGGGAAGGTGGATTCTCTGATGACCGTCAACTGGTTCGATAAGCCGCTGAACCTTCCTGAAAACCTGTTCTTAGGAGCCAGCTTCCGACAGGCCGGTTATGTGGATGATATTAATCACAAGGACTTCACTCATGCTCAGGGCTACGGCGGATTTTCGGCTCACAATACACAGCACTGGCTTTTTAAGAATACAGGACTGAAAGACGGTCAGACATTCGGGCGTGATCCGAAAGACTCTTTGGCCAGTGTTGTCGGCTATGAGACTGACGGGGCTCTGTTCCGTTGGGACAACGGGCTTCCGAAACCCCTGGGCTCAGACGGCACCCCTAAGAATTTCAGAATACTTGGCATTTCTCCCTGCGTTGGCCAGGGAGATACAATTGAGGGCAGGCATACTACTATGGGCTTATATACAAATAAAAAAGGTGGCGCTGTTTTCAATTCCTCATCAATTTATTGGGTATATGGCCTGCCCAAAGACAGTATTGTCCAAAGAATTACAATGAACATTCTGCAGAGGTTCTGGAGCAACAGTTTTCCACCGGATATTACAGGATGGAGCCCTTACAAGCTTGTAACCGATACTGCAAACTTTGAGGTAATCCAGATTAATAAAAGAGAAGTTGATACTGCCTGGGTGGGTAAAGAAATGCAATTCAGCCTCAAGGCCGAAGATCCATACGGCGAAAAAGTAAAATATTTATGGTACGTAGACAAAAAGTTAATGAGTACAGATTCTGTTTTTAAGTTTACCCCGGCTAAAGCTGATACAGGAAAGAAAATAATTACGGCATATGCGTATAACTCAAAAGATTCTTCTTCTATAAGCTGGGATGTAAAAGTCTACCCCGATACAGCTACATCAGCCGTTGAGCCGGCGAACACAATAGTATACAAATACGATCTTGAGCAAAATTATCCCAATCCCTTCAATCCCACAACTAATATCAAGTATTCACTTGCAAAGGAAAGCAATGTAAAAGTAACTATTTACAACACTATTGGCCAGATTATATCTGTCCTGGTGGACAAGGCTGAAAAAGCAGGCAAATACAGTGTCTTGTGGGAGACCAACGGACGCATTTCATCTGGAATTTACTTCTATTCTGTTGAAGCCCGTTCATTAGACGGGAAGCAGAATTTCAGGGCGGCAAAGAAAATGATCCTTTTGAAATAGTGCCATTTGTCTTTTCACAGGAACCTGACAGATATGATCGTATTAAAAAGAAAGCCCGATACCAAAAAATATCGGGCTTTCTTCATATTAATACCAGCATCTGTTCAAAACCTTAAGAGGCATATTCTTTATGCTGATTGCCTTACAAGCCTTCCGCTTCCTCTAAAGGCCAGTTTGTGCGAATTACTTCTATTATCATTTTCTATCAATTTAAATTCCGATACAAGGTCCTGCAGATTTACTGTCAGACGGTTTAAGTCCTCTGCGGCACGTGCTATCTGCTCTGTTCCTGCGGCAGACTGCTGGGTGACACTGGAAATTCCTTCAATATTCTTCGATATCTGCTCTGCCGTACTTGCCTGCTCTTCGCTTGCAGAAGCCACCTGGGAAACTATATCTGAAACTTTCTGAATTACTTCAAGTATATGATTCAATGACTGTGAAACAGCCTCTGTCAGCATCATCCCTTCCTGAACAGCCTTTCCTGCTTCATTCATAGAATTATCGGCTTCGTTCGCCTCAGATTGAATCTGGCTGATTGTCTCTGCAATTTCTTTGGTTGCTTTTGTGGTGCGCTCGGCAAGTTTTCTTACCTCGTCTGCCACAACAGCAAAGCCGCGTCCCTGCTCGCCTGCACGGGCGGCCTCAATTGCGGCATTAAGTGCAAGCAGGTTTGTCTGATCCGCTATGTCATCAATCACCTGTGTAATTTCACCTATCTGATTAGTCTTTTTTGTAAGCGAGGTAATTTTTTCACCGGTAGACTTTGTGGATTCGACAATCTTTAACATTCCTTTCTTTGTATCTTCAACCTTTTTCTGTCCTGCCGAAGCACTTTCACTTGCCAGCCTGGAGTTCTCCGCGGCCTTTGCTGCATACTGACTGCTCTCAAAGATAGTTTTTGTCATTTGCTCAACAGCACTTACAATCTCATTTGTCTGCTGGCTTTGTTCCTGCGCACCTGCGGCCATTTCTTCGGACGATGAGGATATTTCAGTTGCGGCGCTTGCCGTTGCCTGAACAGCAAGATTCACTTCATTCAATGTAGTGTTAAGGCCGTCGATCATTTTATTTACATTTGCCCCTAGTAAATACAAATCGCTCTTTTCATCTAATTTAATTGAACTTGTAAGGTCGCTTTGTGCTACTGAGTTAATTACTTCGGCAATCGGTCCAATCTGTTCATTCAGATATTGCTTTTGTCTGTCTAATAGTTCACGCAAATCCTCAAAGAATCCATAAACTGCAACAACCTCATTTTTACTGTTATGCACAGGACCGGTTTGTATTAAAACGGGAAATTCTTCTCCTTTGTGATCTTTCAAAGTTACACGGTCCCCTTTCAGATAATCTCCTTTGAAAGCTTTTCTTGACAGCCCATCCTGTAGAAAAACATCTTTCACTTTCATTTTTTTAATAATTTCTTCCGGTGTTTTATTAAACTTCATTAATCTGCAGGCAGCTTCGTTTATTGACAGTATGTTTGTATCTTTATCGGAAATAAAGAATGCTGAATTAATTCCGAACTGAAAACTTTGCGAAATAGCTATTTCGTCTTTAATATGCACCAGCAGCTTCTCTATCGAACGGCCCAGTACTCCCAGTTCATCATTCGTGTGAGTATTTATCTTAATGTCGTAATTTCCAACAGAAGCCTCCATTGCAGAACGGCTTAGCTTTTCTATCGGTTTGATAAGGAAAATGTTGATGAATATTCCTGAAATCACTGCGAGCAATATATTGGTTGTTGCAACTACTGTAATGTCCATTGCAGACATTGCCAGATCCTTAAATATTATCCTGCTAATTATATTAAACAGAATGGCAGTACCAAGAATTATCAATCCGAGTTTTGAGTGTAAATGCTTAAACATTTTAGACCTCTTGAGCAGAATTATTGAGAAAACGGTTAATTACTTACCAGCGGTAACGATACTTTTATATCTGTATACTTTTTGTACTCGTTGTCAATCTCAAGCTTGCCGTCAAATATTTCCAGGATATTTTTGACCAGTGAAAATCCGACGCCTAGTCCGGCGGTTGTAAAATTCTCCCTTTCAAACTGATCAAATGCACAATGCTTCTTTATGTCCTGTTTTGTAAACCCGCAGCCCTGGTTTGCAATATTGAACTTGTATATATCATCTGTAACTTCTGTGGAAATTGCCACTGTTGAGCCTTCGGGTGAATATTTAAGCGCATTCTCGACCAATTCACTGATCATTACCTCCAGGTATGAATCAGTAATCCTTAAGCAGGAATCCTCAATATTGACCAGTATATCCCGGGTTCTTGAAAACCTGGCTGCAATTTCATAGACAGTTTCAGGTATTATCGCCCCGGCGTCGGCTCTGCCGCTTTCCCGGAGGCCCTGGATCTTCTTTTTGTCGTTAGCAATGCACAATGTTTCAATAAGCAGCAGTAGTTTATTTACCAGCCTCAGCATTCTGTTGCCGGAAACCTGTATTTTTGCGCATGCCTCTTCAATTTCTTCTTTTGAGAGTCCGGAATGATATTCTTTCAGATATTGCGAATATCCCAGGATAGGGGTTAAGGGTGTTCTGAGCTCATGGCTGAAATTCATTGCGATCTGATCTCTGAATTTATTAAGCCCACTGATAAGTAAAGCATTCTTCTCCAGGTTTATCCTTACGGCTTCCAGAAGATCCTTTGCTTTGAAGGGTTTAACGATATAATCATCCGCGCCTTTATTCATACCTTCACGTATGTCAGTCAGGTCAGCTCTTGTAGAAATAAAGATAAGAGGGATCATAGGGTAAAGGGCTTTCTCTTTGAGCTTTTCAAGCAGTTCAAAGCCATTCACCAGAGGAATCTGGGCCTCGGATAAAACCAGATCAGGCAGTTCACTTTCAATCAGATGCAGTGCTTCTAAGCCGTTTTCTGCTTCAAGCACAAAGTAGCCGCTGCTTTCAAGTAAAGCCCTTATATTTTTTCTTAAGGAATGATCGCCTTCTGCAATAAGTACCCGGACCATATAATTCCCCAACTATTACTTCAATAATCGGGGTTTTATATGAGTCAACACAGATCAATTCATTAGGGGGAACAGTTTATTAATAAGCGGGACAAATATTATAATAAGCGGGCCATTAAATTGACAGATGCCCTTTCAGCTTTGCTGCGAACCTTTTACTTACAATAAATGTCTTTTCGGTTTCCTTAAGATATACTTTTAAGGAGCGCTGAAACCAGGGTTCAATTTTATCTAAATACTTCACGTTGATGACGGTGGAGCGATGGATCCTTATGAACACCTCTTCAGGCAGTACTGCCTGCCACTGCTTTAATAATTTACTGGCAACTATCTTTCTGCCTTTTGTTAAATGAACCGTGGAACATTCGCCGAAAGCCTCTACACAGATAATCTCTTTTTTATTTATAAGCTCAATTTTGCCGTTAAGTCTGAGCATTACTGTGTCATTTGACTCTTTGCCCGGGGCAGAATGTTTGATTGCGGCCTTCAGCTGCTGTTTAATGTAGTTTTTGTGCTTTTGCAGCCTGACTTTTACTGCTTCCAGCAGGTCTGAGGCCTTGACAGGCTTGGTAAGATAGTCATCTGCACCCAGCTGCATTCCGGTCCTAAGATTTTCCATCTCTGCTTTTGCTGAAAGAAAAATAAACGGGATACTAAGGTTTTTTTCACTGTTTATTATTTCGAGCACCTGGTAGCCGTCAATTCCGGGCATCATTATATCGGAAATAATAAGATCGGGATTTTTTTCATGCACCATCTTTATTCCCTCTAGGCCGTTTGCGGCCTGATAAACTTTATACCCATTCTCTGTCAGCAGTATCTTAAGATTATTGCTGAGAGTCTGTTCATCTTCTATTATTAATATCTTTTCCATTATTAACTTACTGCTTCCCCATGATAATCAATTACAGGTAATATCACCCTGAATGTTGTTCCCTCGTCCACGTTGCTCCTGCAGAATATTTCACCCCCATGCAGTGCAACCGACTTCTTTACAATTGAAAGCCCTAATCCTGTTCCCGGCAGATTGCCGGCATTTTCAGCTCTGTAAAACGGCTCAAACAGATTAATCATATCCTTTGCAGGAATGCCGATGCCCTGATCACTTACCTCAATTGCCAGAAGGCCTTCTTCCCTTTCCACTGTCAGCCTTATTTCCCCTTTCTTCAATGTATATTTTACCGCATTGCCAAGCAGATTACTCAGGATATACTTCAATAGTTTTCTATCTATATAGAAGTCCTCTTCGCTCATCTTATAATCGAGCGCAAAACTGTGATATTCATTAGCTAGAGATTTTGCTTCATTAAAGGCAGTTAAACATAACTGGTGAAGGTTGCATAATGAGGGCTGAAATTCTACTTTTCCGGCTTCAGCCCGGCTGACAGTCAGGACATCATTCAGTAATTCTATCATCTGCCGGATCTGATCCTGAATAATTGCAAGCTGTTCATTATATTTTTCTTTAGGCCATTTTCTCCCGAACATGTCCAGCAGGTCGGTTGAACTCTGAATGGTTGCCAGCGGGGTCCGGAATTGATGGGAAGCCGTAGAAATGAACCTGGACTTTAAATCATTAAGCTCTTTTTCTTTCTCCAATGTTTTGAGCAGTTCAACTTCATTTTTCTTCCTGTCAGTTATATCAAATATTGCGGTGATAATTCCGCCAGGCTGGTCATTCTTCCTTTTATATAAAGATCTGTAGATTATAACATTTCTGGTCTCGCCATTTGCCAGTATGACATTCGATTCAAGTTTCTGAAATGTCCTCTCATTCAGCAATTTTGCGTCAGCCGGATGGAAGTCATTGTCATTCCCGGAAATTAAGGAACTGCCGCCGGACAACGATTCTATCAGTTCCTTCTTTTGTATTCCAAAAAATTCTTCCGCTATATAGTTGCAGTTGGTATATCTGTTATTAACATCCTGTATGAGAATCGGGATTGGAATAGTATCCAGCAGTGTTTTGAAGAATATTATCAGATCAGTTATTTCATTGTCAGCTTTTTCAACTTTCCCGATCTGCTCTGACAGGCTTTTATTTAATTCACTCAGTTTGTTATTTCTTTGCTCTATCTGTCCTTCAAGCAGCTGTTTATATTCCACCAGTTCACTTTCCACACGCTTTCTTTCAGTTACATCACGGATCATGAAGAGAAGCGCTTTTTCATCCGCATATTCCATTAATGTGATAGATATAGATACTGCTTTAAGGCTTCCGTCTTTTGTCTTAAATTCGGTTTCTAAATTGCTGATAGTTTCATTGGATAAGAGCCGCTCAACCATCTTTTCCCTTTCGCGGGGTCTCACCCATAATTTTAACTGAAGTGTGGTCTTACCAAGGAGTTCTTCCTTGCTGTAACCCGTAAGGCGGCAAAAACTTTCGTTGGTATCAATTATCATCCCGTCACTTAACCTGGAGATATTTATTGAATCAGGATTTCCAAAAAAAGCGCCTGTCAGCCTTTTATGGAAATCCTGAAGACTCTTTTCCACCTTCTTCCGTTCTGTTATTTCCTGTTCCAGCTTCTCATTTACGCCGGCTAATTCCATTGTCCTCTTTTCAACGCTGACTTCCAGACCATCTTTTATTTTCCTCAGCTCAGATTCGGCATTTTCCCTGCTTTTAATTTCATTTTCCAGAATCTGTTTCTGTTTGTAAAACTCCTCCATCAATAAAGCAAGTTCACCAAATTCATCCTTTCTTTTCTTAAGCTTATCCAGAAACCCCATCGCCCCTGTTCTCAAGCCCCCTGAAATAGCACTCAACGGCTGATTAACAGTATAATACAGAAATACTGAAATGCACAAAAGCATTACAAAAGTAAAGATGATCATACTGATATACTGAATATAGGCCCAGATAAACACTTTTTTGAAAATTGGATATTCTTTCCTTGCTTTAATAACTGCGACGGTTTTTTTATCCCAGCCGGGCAGTTTTTTCGAATTTTCAATGGATAAGTAATCTTTTCTTCCCTTTTCTTTTTGGGTGCTGGCGGCATCCCCGATGGTCAAAGAATCGGAAATCAAGGCCGATATCTCCTGCAGCTGTTTTTGCGACCAAAGCCGCCCGGCAAAAAGGTAGCCCTGGGGCTGAGACTTCCTTGATAAATCCTCTGTAGGCTGAACCGGATTACCGCAGATCTCCAGTATTCCGTATGGAGTTTTTGTATAAAAGTGACAGAAAGGATTAGCCTTAATAAATTCCCTGAATTTTCTGTCATGAACAGGCAGGATTTCACTCAGGGTACCTTTAAGGGTGTTTTTAGAATATTTCAGCTGAAAATTCGTGTCAAATAACCAGAAGGCCTGTATGTTAAACGTGGGGAAAGCAGCATCAATATTAATTTCGGCCCACTTATCCTGATGATTTTTCATAAACATCATCATCTCATCCCACCTGGAATAGTCGTCAGTAAAGGTGTAAAGCCCTTCGCCAAGTTTCCTGACTGAATTTTCCAGCAGGACAGCATGCTCATTTTCTTCATCTTTTAAGAGCATTTTGACCTTTTCAGTTTCAGAATCCTTCAGAATATTCAGGGCAATAATGAAAAGTGCTGCAAGGGAAAGAAGTAAAATTATTACTTTTTTATGAATTGTACTTTTTATGTTAAATTCCAACATTTGAGATACATTTTATTGCATAAAGGCATTAAAAAATGGGTCTAGCTGGAGAAATGGTTCACTTTCTGGCCAGATAAGCTGGGAAGATATGTCCGGACGTGATTGGGGAAATGATCAAAAAAGCACTCAGAGTAAAAATAGCATTTATGCTTAAGCCGGCTGGCTAATCTTCAACCTCCAAAAATTCAGGGCTCTACAGGAATCAACAATATCAGAATATATGGACCTAATTTCACCAGATATATAAATCAATTTTCCGGTGTAAAAATATGAAATTACGCGCACAACAGCAATGATTTGGAATTGGAGGGAGGAAATTATCAGTGCACAATTATCTTCTCTAAGAACAACTGTGCACTATTTCTTCATTCATTTCCAGTCTGTATATCATTTTGTAAAAACTTTATTTGCCAGCCATCTTCTGGCCGCCATTGCAGCTGCCGCCGGTGCTGATATTTACCATTACAACCTGGCCTGTTCCCGGGGCACTGGCAAAGCCGTTATTTGAAACATACAGGTTGCCATCAGGCCCCAGCGTCATTGCTGTAAAGAAAATAAAAAAAGCCTGAGACCAGCTTGATAATGATATAATGTGTTTAGTATTTTTAATTCAACTTTTCAATAAT
>JBLMZM010000369.1:0-2869 GCA_050258815.1 Ignavibacteriales bacterium | reverse complement strand
CCAAAAGAGGAGGAGACCTGAACAGGCTTGCTGAAATTCAGAAGCATCCATCCCGTAAAGCCGCTTTGCACTTTATCAGGATCTGCAGCATCAACACCCTTTTTTGCCTCAGGAAGATAATGGGGGTAATCCCCATAGGAGGTATTACAGAATAGAATACCATCCTGGTCGAATCCCGCAGGCCAGATTCCTATACGCCTTTCAAAATTGTTTTTTACTGAAATTGCAATTGTTGATACATGCCACCAATTGCCAGATTTATCCTGGTAGGTCGCTCCATGCCCTGCCCCTCTGGCGAACCCGCCAGGTTTGAATGAAAACGGATTGTGGGACTGGTATGTAAAGGGTCCAAGAGGTCCTTCCCCGATGTATACACCATCCCCATACCCGCTGAATTCGGTACCCGGGGCAGCGTACTGCAAATAGTATTTCCCGTTATGTTTTGTCATCCACGCTCCCTCGATAAAGGGCTTGAGAAAAGTATTATCGGCATGTTCACCAAACCTCTCCCATCCGTGAATTTCATCGTGCAGCCGTATCATTTCTCCGCGTTCCCCAATGGGTTGAAATGTTTTCCTGTCAAGCTCCTGTCCATAAATTGGATACAGGTTACTTGATCCGAAGTATATGTACAAATGGTTATCCTCATCCAGGAAAATATCGGGATCCCAGGCCCCCACCTGAAAAGAATCCACCGCCTCCTTCCAGTCGTCTTTTGTGGGGTTTGTGCTCATATAAAGAGGGAAATCCTTTGTGTAGGTGGAACCAATAAGAAGCAGGGTGTCACCTATTGCAGCAGCAGCCGGGGCGCAGAGCTCATCATACACCTTGTGGTATGGTTTCAGGAATTTACGGTGAATAAAATTCCAGTTATACATATCCTCGCTCCACCAGTAACCATATTGGTTTGTGGAAAATAAAAAGTAATTCCCTTGAAATAAAACAATTACCGGATCGGCTGTTGCCCGGTGTTTCTGTTGGGTGAATTCAGGAATTGCAGCGTATGCATAATCCAGATTAATCGGGTTACAATATGTCTTCTGCTGGGCATGACACAAACCTGAAGAAGTCAGAATAGCTGAAATAACTATACAGTAGAAATTAAACCTGATCCGCATATATTATTCCTTATGAATTTCATACTCCGTGTAAAGAATAATAATCAATTTCGGCAATAAAAAGAAGTTGTTCAAAGTCCGGAATATGTTATATTATTTCCCTTCTCAGAACTTGCTTCAATGATCCATCCACTCCTTAAAGCCATTTACACGGCGGCGGCTGACAATTACCTCTTCATCAGTTTTGGGATTAATGTGCAGTTTCAGACTTCCGCCAAAGTATGCGTGTACGCTTTCGACAGAATCTACATTAATAATAAACTGCCTGCTAATCCTGAAGAATATCCCCGGATTGAGCTCTTTCTCCAGCGTATCCAGAGTATAATCGGTCTGATATTTTTTCCCGTTGAATAGTACAACATAAGTAAGTTTGTTTTCTGTAGTGAAGTATGCAACATCCTCGCAGTTAATCCTGATGTATGTCTGGCCCGTCCTGATAAGGAACCTCGATCTGTATATCTGCTGGTATGAACTCATTCGCTTTAACAGATCATGGATTTCCTGTGGATTAAACGATGGTGAAGACTGTCCCTTTATGCTGTTATATTTATCCAGGCTTCTTTCTAATTCCTCCGCCTTTACAGGTTTCAGCAGATAATCAATACTGTTTACCCGGAAGGCCTGAATTGCATATTCGTCAAATGCCGTAGTAAAAATCACGGGTGAATCCACCTTCACCCGGTTAAATATTTCAAAGCATAATCCGTCCGATAGCTGTATGTCCATGAAAATAAGATCAGGAGCAGAATTATTACAAAACCATTCGACAGAATCCTCAATGCTGTCCAGAATAGCCAATACATCAATGGAATCATCTGCCGATTGAATCAGCTGCCTGAGACGCCGCGATGTTAAAACCTCATCTTCAATTATCAGTACTCTCATTCCATTCTTCCTGTTTAATCATGGGGACAGTCACTCTGTATATATTATTTGTATCTTCAATCTTTATGTTTTCTCTGCCGATAAGCTTATAGCGCTCCATAATGTTCTTTAAACCAATACCCGTGTGCTGCTGTGGAGATACCTTCTTCTGCAGGTTGTTTTCAACAACAAGGTTACGGTTATCATCATTATAGAACTTTATTGTCAGAGGCCGCGCTGCAGATATTATATTATGTTTAATCGCGTTTTCTACCAGTATCTGAAGAGTCTGTGGTGGAATCATATAGCCATTATACTTCCTGTCAATTTTAATTTCCGCCCTCAGGTTCTCACCGTACCTTGCTTTGTGAAGATATAAAAATGAATTAATAAACTTCATCTCATCGCATAACTTAACCAGCGGTTCACTTTTCTGCTGCAGCAGATACCTGTAAGCGTTTGCCAGCTCCTGTACAAATTCAATGGCCAGATTCTTATCAGCTTCTATAAGAGATACCAGTGAGCTAAGGCTATTAAAAAGGAAATGGGGATTGACCTGCGCCTGCAGGGCCTGAAGCCGGGAGGAAAGATTTTCACGCTTTAACCTTTCTGATTCAACAAGAGTATTGCTCCATTGCCTGAAAAAATAAAAGCTGATATATGTGACCTGGTATAGTAAGAATATTGCTATAAAAATATAAATCGAATTCTTTATTACCGGATAAGCCCCGCTCTCCTGAGCACTGCGCACCGCCTCAGGCAAAAAGAATGAAAGTATCAGACTATAACCCGCTATAATTATGAACATTAACAGAAAAGAATGAACTGTATTCAATCCTATCTGCAGAGCGAGCCTTTTAACCGGACTCGTTTCCCACTTATAATAC
>JBLMZM010000368.1:0-12245 GCA_050258815.1 Ignavibacteriales bacterium | reverse complement strand
CCTATTGAACGCATGCTGGAGATGAGCTGATCAAAAGTTTAAGGTTCTATTCCCCTCCCGCAAAGGGGAATAGAACGTAAATAACGTCTTTCAGGCCTCATTTGATGAACACGAGTTTTCTTGCATAACTGAAACTGCCCGCTTTTACCCTTGTGTCCATCCTGAGGTTGCGCCTGTCATACCCGGGACAAGACTCCCAAGCCGGCTGGTTCGCCATATATCGCCTCCTGCAGCATAGATCATCACATTTTCATCGGAAGGGTCGACTACGTAGGGATCAATGAACAGCTGGCTTCTTTGGGTTGACTCTTGCCGGCATTCCCGCCCGCAGAGCTGCAGCAATTCAACAGAAGGCCTGCAACAGCCGGAATCAGCAATAATAGTCTGCCTGAATACATAATGCATCTCCTGCCAGGAAACAAATTATGACTTACAAGTGACTTAATGAGCGCAAAACAACCATAGCTTTTATAACACAGACCGGCTCCATGGTATTAGCAGGATAGAAAGGGAAATGGTCAGATTTCTATTTATAATGATTTTAGTGCACTCTAATTTATTTTGGGTGCAATGTCAAGACAATTTGGCTTATCCGGAGATATACAAAGTGCAGGGACGTGTATAATTATTTTTGACCGTGCATCTTTAATTCCTGTTATTTATATTTTCAAAACTGCGGAAGCAGGAACAGCATGGAATTAATATTTGTAAAAGGGATATATGAAGAAAAGCTCTACTGATACTATGTAACGATATAATAAATTGAGGAGAGTTTTATGTTAGATAAGCTCAGGAATAGCACGACGGTTTGTATAATTATTGCAGTTATATTTGGAACAATTGCGGGATATGTGGACGTCAATGCCTCAGAAGTACAACCGGCTGCCCTGCTGATAATAATTTTTACATGTTTTCTGGGTTTTATCCAGCCGCGTAATGCATGGGTTGCGGCACTGTTAGTAGGGAGCAGCATTTTGGTTGCTCACCTGTTAAGCCCCGTTTTAGGATATCATACCATGGACCCCGTCGAGCCGAACATATGGGAAACAAGCATTGCCCTGGTACCCGCGTTTTTAGGTGCATATATCGGAGCCGCCGCCGGGTGGGCCATTTTCAGTACAAGAAGCAAAGCATGAAATAATTAAGCAAAAAGAATGGATAGGATTATAATTTTTGCTTAATCTTTTTCTTGTTATCCTTCATGACGTAATTCATCAGCCATTCCTGCGAATTTATTTTTTTGGCGCCATCGGCAATTTCAGGCAGGACATATTTGCCGTTTGGCATCAGTATGCGTGCCTTGACGTTGTCCTTCAATGAAACATTAAGCAGCGTTTTAATCAAATACTGTTTCAGGCTTTCATCCTCCAGCGGGAATGCGATCTCAACCCGACGGTACAGGTTTCTGGGCATAAGATCGGCGCTGCTCAGATATATTTCCTCATTCCCGTTATTATACAAATAATAAACCCTGCTGTGCTCGAGGTACCGGCCTACGATACTGGTTACACGGATATTGTCGCTAAGTCCTGGCACATTAGGCACAAGGCAGCAGATGCCTCTTATAACGAGATCGATCTTAACTCCGCAATTTGAAGCTTCATAAAGTGCTGAGATAAGGATCGGATCCACGAGTGAATTCAGTTTAAATATGAGGTGACCTTTACCGCCGGCCTTTACGTTTTCAATTTCACGGCCGATGAGTCTCAGGAATTTTTCCTTCATATTGATAGGAGCCACAAACAGTTTCCTGAAATCCTTCTGGCTTGAATACCCGGTAAGGTAGTTAAATATGTCCGACACGTCGGCGCATATATCCTCATTTGCAGTAAACAGGCCGAGGTCAGTATAAACTTTGGCAGTAATAGAATTGTAATTTCCGGTGCCAAGGTGCACGTAGCGCTTTACGCCCTCGCTTTCCTTGCGTACCACGAGAGTCATCTTTGCGTGTGTCTTCAGCCCCACGAGCCCATAGACCACGTGAACTCCAACTTTTTCCAGTTCCCGCGCCCAGTAAATATTATTTTCCTCGTCAAATCTGGCTTTCAGTTCAACGAGTACTGCAACCTGCTTGCCCATTTCAGCGGCTTCAATGAGGCATTTTACTATGGGCGAGTTTGCACCCACACGGTATAGTGTCTGTTTGATAGTAAGGACATCCGGATCATTCGAGGCAGCCTTAATAAAATCAATCACGGGACTGAATGAGTGATAGGGATGATGCAGAAGGATATCCCTCTGTTTAATGAGGCTGAATATATTTTCCTCTTCCTCAAAGATCGAGGGGACCACGGGATAATGAGGCTTCTCCTTCAGGTTATGGAAAGGCAGATCATAAAGACGAATTACATCACTCATGCCCAGGGGTCCTTCGATCACGTGGACATCGTCCTTGGTAATCTGAAGATTTTCAATCAGGGTCTCCTGCATAAATTCGGGCATGGTGCTTGCCACTTCAAGCCTTACTACTGATCCGAACCTGCGCTGTCTGATATTTTCCTCAATTACCTGCAGGAGGTCGTCGGCTTCGTCTTCCTGAAGCTCGATATCTGTGTCGCGTGTAATTCTGAACCTGTGCGCTTCCAGTATTTCCATCCCGGAGAACAAAAGATGCAGATTATTCTTTATCAGGTCGCCAAGCCATATAAACTTTGTGCTGATGTGTGAATTTGTCTTTTTCTCCGGATTAATAATTTCATCAATCTGCATCAGGCGCGGAAGTATGCTCGGCACCTTAACGCGCGCGAAATGTTTTTCACCGTTAGGCTTTTTAACCAGCACAGCAAGACTCAGGCTAAGGTTGGAGATATATGGAAAAGGGCGGCCAGGGTCGAATGCCAGAGGTGTAAGAACCGGGTAAATTTCCTTTTTAAAATATTCATTCAACAGTTTCTGCTCTTTGGCAGTAAGCTCATCTATATCGGAAATAATTATATTATACTTCCTGAGGCATGGCATTATCTCATTCAGCCACAGGTCCCTTGCGGTCTTCAGCATAGGCTGAATTTCCTTTTCAATTTTTCTCAGCTGCTGAAGCGGTGTAAGTCCATCAATAGTCGGCTCAATTACCTTGGCAACTATCTGTTCCTTCAGGCCGGAAATTCTGATCATATAAAATTCATCCAGGTTAGAACTGAATATCGACAGAAATTTCACCTTTTCAAGCAGAGGCAGATGAGGATTCAGTGCCTCGTCCAGCACCCTTCTGTTAAATTCCACCCAGCTCAGATCCCGGTTAAAGTAATTCTTCGGGTTATTGTATTTTTTTAATAATTCTTTAGACTGCATGTTAAAACTGTTTTTAAATAAATATATTATTTTTTTACCTATTTTTCTTTGCAAAAGCGCCTGATGGCCGCAATACGTATTACCTATTTGCTGTTTTCAGTTTTCCTTGCAGAGCTAAAACTTTCAAGATCATACGATATTGTTGTTTCGGGCATCTCCAGTCTTCTGATTTTAATGCCGGCATCACTGAAGAATTTTTCTGCCATGGTATCATGGAAATCAGAAAATATTACTATTTCCTTTATTTTAGCCGCAATTAAGGCCTTGGCGCAATTTGTACAAGGCATATTGGTAATATAAGCCGTTGCTCCTGCAGTGCTGATTCCATTGGAGGAACACTGAAGTATGGCGTTCATCTCGCCGTGTATGGTCCTGATGCAATGATTATCAACTATCAGGCAGCCGGCATCCTCGCAGTGTTCACCACCGGGAATGGAGCCATTGTAACCCGTAGATAATATCTGCTTATCCCTCACCAAAACGCATCCGCAGTGCATTCTGGGACAGGTGGAACGTTCAGAAACAAGCATCGCCAGTTTAAGGAAATAATTATCCCAGGAGGGTCTGTGATTATGATTATTATCCATTTTAATTCTGCTCCAAAATTTAAAACAATGTCACGAAATATAGCTCTGATTAAGTAAAAAGCAAAAGAGTAAAAAATGAAGCCCGGCAGGATTATCAGGAAGGGAGCTTTGATTTACAGTTTAACCTTAAGGTTATCATATGAGGGTCAGATACCGGAATGCTGAAGTTATCAGCATCCCGGTATGATCCATTCCGGATTATTTACCTGAAATATTTTCCAATGCTTTTACTACTGCCTCGCCAACAGCAGCTCTGGTGTGTGCTACGTTAGCCTTATCGTCGGGATAAACCCTGTTTGTAAGCAGTATAACAAATATACCGCGGTCCGGATCCATCCATGCGCTGGTGCCGGTATATCCCGTATGTCCGAAAGAATTCTTTGAGAACAATCTGCCTGCAGATGAATAGCCTGAATCAGATTTTGTATCCCATCCAAGTGCACGTGAGCTTGCAGGAGAATAGCGTTTTGTAAATTTCTTTACGATATCCTCGCTGAAATAGCGTTTGCCCTGGAATACGCCCTTATTAAGGAGCAGCTGGCATATCCTGGCCAGGTCGCCTGTTGTAGCAAACAGTCCTGCATTACCGGAGAGTCCTTTTAATCCCCTTGCCAGCGGATCGTGCACAACGCCCTGTAATGAATCCGTCGTAGGCAGGCAATCTTTTTTATACTCATCGCCGGGGATAAACATGGTACGCGTCATTCCCAGAGGGTCGGTAAAATTTTCCTTATAATATTTATACATGGGCATTCCTGTTACAGCCTCTATAAGTTTCATTGTACTGACGAAGTTAAGGCAGCTGTAAACAGTATTGGAATCGGTCTTATACTGGAACTGGATTGTGAATATCTTATTTAAAATATCTTCCGGTGATTCACCGTTTTTCGGTGAATAGTAGGCAGGAAGACCGCTGTTGTGCAGCAGCAGGTTTCTTACCTTTACGTCGCCCTTGCCGCTTTGTGCGAATTCAGGCAGATACTTTTTAACGGGAGCTTCAAGGTCCACTTTTCCCTCATCCACAAGTTTCATTATGCAGGAGGTAGTGGCAAAGACTTTCGTACATGAGGCCATGTCGAACATGGATTCATCAGTCACCTGTTTTGAAGCGGGGTCATATGTAAAGCGGCCATAAGCCTTCTGATAAAGGATCTTATCGGAGGTACCAACGATAACTCCGGCACCGGGGAAAATATGTTTGGCTATTGAGTTATTGATTATTGTGTCAACAGAATTGAACTGCTGAGCAAAAATTACAGTACTAAAGAACAGGAACAGAAACAGTAATCTGATTTTTTTCATGGCGGTTTATTCCCTTGCAATTATATATAAGAGTTGCCAAAATATATTGGCATTTGAACGAATATTCCCGTTATTTTAGATCCTTCATGAACCAGTGGGCAAAAGAGTCCACAATTTTATCAAAGAAACCGCTTTCTTTAAATACCTCATGTTCCTCGAGGTGAGCGCTTTCATAACCCGTAGCGACAAAGTAGATAACCTTATCGAAAAAATAATCAATTCTCTGGTAGAACTCCAGAGCGCGGTACATATCCATAGCGTCGTTTATAATTCCCTGGCTTTTAATATATTTCCATAGTTCGACTCTGGAAAGAGACACGGCATAAATGACCTCGCTGAGTTTAAAGCCCTCGTGGGCTCTTGCCCTGCCCAGTTTCATATAATGCTCGGCAGTGCGCCTGAAAGAAGTTTCCTCGTGGGGAAGCCATGCACCCAGGCGTCTGTAGATATCATATACCCTGAAGTGTAAATCTTCTTCAGCCAGGTCCTTGTATCCCGGGGTCAGAGGATTATTTTTTACCTCATGTATCCAGTTCTTTGTTAACAACTCTGCATGAGTCTCAATCAGCCCGATAAACTTATCATGCAACATCTATCCCTCCATCTTAGTATTCAAATTCTATTTAGTCAGTTCAAACTCCTTGGCTAAATTTACCTCCTGGCCCGACAAGAGGTCGCGTATATTGAAAATGACCTTATATTTTCCCGGCACGTATGTTGAATCCAGATCCAGCTGTGCGTCAACGGGAAGATCTATAAATTCCTCCTGGTTCTTTTCATCAACAGTATCTGCGGCAACGGCTTTCATAGTTCTGCCTGCCGGTGTAAGCAGGTCAACCGAATAAGCAAGCTTTGCATTATGGACCTTATCCTTAATGTCCTCGTCGAATCCTCTTACTCTGACAGTTGCATTTACTTCCCATCCATCAGGGAGGCTGTATGCAAAAGCTTCGGGGCTGTACGCCTCCAGTTTTTTATCCCTCTGTTTTTCGCATGCCGCAAGGGTTATTAAGATCAATATAAAAAAAACGGCGACTTTTTTCATGTAATATTCCTGTAAATAATAAAAAGGCGGCAGTTTACGCCGCCTTTTTATTTCAGTTTGTGTTCTTTTAAGTTAATTCCTGGCCTTAAAGTCCTTCATGAACTGTACGAGGTCAGCCACTCCCTGTTTCGGGAATGCATTATATATTGAAGCTCTGAGGCCTCCGACAGAACGGTGGCCCTTCAGGCCTGAGAATCCTGCTTTTGTAGCCTCGTCGATCAATTTCTTTTCCAGCTCTTCACTTGGCAGGCGGAATGTCACATTCATCAGTGAACGGCTGTCCATCTGGGCAGTTCCTTTATAGAAGCCATCGCTATCATCCATATAATCGTACAGAATGCCTGCTTTTTCGCAGTTGAGCTTGTACATTGCATCCAGGCCACCCAGTTTCTGGAGCCATTTTGTTACCAGGTAAATTATGTAAATACCGAAAGTGGTAGGAGTATTATACATTGATCCGTTTTCGGCGTGTATTTTATAATTAAGATAGGTGTGCAGGTTATCTGAGCTTCTTTCCAGCATATCTTTTCTTATTATAACAACGGTTACGCCCGAGGGTCCCAGGTTTTTCTGAGCGCCTGCATAGATCAGTGAATACTTGCTAACGTCAATTTTCTTGTGCATAAAATCTGAGGAAGCATCGCATACCAGCGGAACAGTTCCGACTTCCGGTTCTTTCTTCCATTCTGTTCCATAGATAGTATTGTTGGAGGTAAAGTGCACGTAAGATGCATCGGGATCCAGTTTTAATTCTTCCTGTTTTGGAATCCTGGTGAAGTTTTCGCTTTCAGTTGAAGCTGCAACGTTAACCGTACCAACTCGTTTTGCTTCCTTGGCTGCTTTCTTAGCCCATACTCCGGTGAGGATATAATCAGCCTTGTTCTTTGGAGGCATCAGGTTAAGCGGAACCATGGAAAACTGAAGTGTGGCACCTCCCTGAAGGAACAGGACCGTATAGTTATCATCAATTCCGAGGAGAGTCTTTATGCCCTTTTCGGCACCGAGTATGATCTCATCGAAGGTTTTGGAACGGTGGCTGATCTCCAGGATTGACATTCCGACACCGGGCAGCATAAACAGGTTTTCCTGTGCTTCGAGCAGCACTTCTTCGGGCAGAATGGCCGGACCCGCGCTAAAATTATAAATTCTCTTTTCCATCTTAGTCTTCCTCTTTTGTTTATAATTAATGCTTATTTCACTGTGTCACCGTACCCAATATTAATTTCCGGGTGCGCAGACACGGTGAGCTATTTATTAAATTAAGTGCACCAATAGCCCGTCCCTCAGTTTCGGTTCGAACCAGGTCGACTTGGGAGGCATTATCTCACCGGCATCAGAAATGTTCATCAGTTCTTCAACGCTGAGAGGATACATAGAAAAAGCAACGGCAGCTTTCCCTGAATCAACCAGTTTTTCCAGCTCATTGGTTCCCCTGATCCCGCCTATAAAATCAATTCTTTTATTTGTACGCGGGTCATCGATATTCAGAACAGGTCTGAGCAGGTAATTCTGCAATATGCTGACATCCAGGTTGTCACTTACGTTTTCCGAATTTTGGACCCTATCATTTGGTCTGAGCAGGTACCAGGCTCCCTCAAAGTACATTGCAAAAGATCTTCTTTCGGGAGGTACGGGGCTGCCGGAGGATTCGACGGTAAAATACTCACGGATTCCGTTGAAGAATTCTTCCTTTGTGTGTCCGTTCATATCAAGGACGACCCTGTTGTAAGGCATAATGCTGAGCTGTTCAGCAGGAAACAGAACGGCCAGGAAATAATTATACTCCTCCTGTCCGGTATGAGCAGGATTTGCGTCTTTCTTTACCTTACAGGCTCTGCTGGCGCTGGCGGCGCGGTGGTGGCCGTCTGCAATATACAAGCTCTTTACGCTGCCGATTTCATTTTCAAGCTGGTTATTATATTCTCCTGGCATAATCCAGATGGTATGTTTAATTCCGTCGGGGGCAGTGAAATCATATACAGGATCTGTTTCCTTCATTGTTTTCTCTACCAAATTGTTTACTGCATCAACTCCCCTATAGGTAAGGAATACGGGACCCGTCTGTGCTTCAGTAGTAATGATGTGCCTGGTTCTGTCGTCTTCTTTTTCTTTTCTGGTCTTCTCATGTTTTAATATAACATTATTATCATAATCCTCAACTGAAAATGTTGCGGCGATACCTGTCTGCTGCTGGTTGCCCATGACCAGTTTATATACATAAAAGCGGGGCATATCCTCCACAATAAGCGGAGCTTCCCTTTTAATCCTCTCAAGGTTTTCTTTAGCTTTCTGGTAAACTTCGTCTGAGTAAGGATTGACGTTATTATTCAGTTCAATTTCCGCCCTGGTGATCCTGAGATAGCTATTAGGGAAATCCTGTGCATACAGGGCAGCTTCCTCGCGGTTAACAACATCATAAGGAACACTGGCAACCAGGTGGGCAACATTTTTACCGGGTCTGAGTGCCTTGAAAGGTCTGATGACAGCCATAAATTCTCCTTTAAAGAAAATTAAATTTATTGCTTTAAAAATGCCGAAATTATATTAAAAACTCCACTCTACACTAAATTAATATGAGCTGTCGGACCCTAATACTTAGGTAAAAAGCTCATATTTTACTCCTTGCCCTGCAGGTGCAGTGTATTCCGTTCCCAGAAGACGCCGCCCGTAAAGCCCTGAATTTTCCTGTTTGTATCTGCCATCTCCAGGCGTTTTTCTGCCAGCAGGCAGTAGTCGGTGTTCTGCTCAATACCCAGGTAATTTCTGCCCAGTTTTTTTGCCGTAACGCTGGTTGTGCCGCTGCCAAGAAACGGATCCAGTACGAAGCCGTTTTCAGGTGTGCTGGCAAGAATGATCTTGGCCAGCAGTTTCTCGCTTTTCTGCGTTGGATGATTTGTATTTTCGGGCATTGACCAGAACGGGATGGTAATGTCCGTCCACATATTTGACGGATGAGTATCCCTATAGTTACCCGAGCCGGTTTTTTCCCAATCTTTCGGGCTTCCGTTTTCAGTATAGGGAGCCAGCACCTTGCGCCTCAGTTTGACGGCTTCCAGGTTAAAATAATACTCACTTCCCAGTGTGCAGAACCAGATATCCTCACTGGAGTTCTTCCAGTTAGCCCTGGCTCCCCTGCCCTTTTCCCTTTCCCAGGTGATCCTGTTCTGTACAATGAAATGATTTGAGGCAGCTTCAAATATAGAGGCTGAGGAAAACCAATCGCCGCATATATAAACAGATGCGGTGGATTTGAGCAGCGGTTTTAGTTCTCCCAGTATTCCATCGAGCCAGCGGGTATAATCTTCAACTTTCTGGCGGTTAAACTTCCAGCCGTGGAAGTCCTTTGCCAGGTTATATGGCGGATCCAGGAAAAGAAGATCCACGAATCCCTGAGGCAGCACTTTTGCCCACTGCAGGCAGTCGCCATTGATGGTACCGGTAGGAGGTGCACAGAGCCTTTCACCGGGTAAAACTGAAATAAGGCGTTCACATAACCTGGTCCGCTCACTGTCATTTATCTGAATAGTCCTGTTTTTATCGGATTTTGCTTTTATCTCATTCATGGGTGAATATGCTGAATTTAACCCTTATTTACTAAAATTAAAGTTAATTTATCTACTGATTGCATGCTTTGGAGTAAGCTTAATTATCTGTAAATACCAGATTGCTAAAATAGCCTATCGGTGCGTGAGTGTCAAATAGAAGATAAGATTCCCCTGCTATAACTGGTTTTTAAGGCATAGTTTTATTAGTTTTACGGAAAACAAAAGCAGCTCAACGTAGAAATATTCAACATGCCGTGGATTACTCATTTTTAATAATAATGGCCATAGTGTTCATCGGGGCGATGACACAGGGGCTGACCGGATTCGGTTTTGCGCTGATAAGTGTGCCCCTGCTGTCGGTGTTTATGGATATAAAATCCGCAATACCACTTGGGGCATTATGCGGCTTAGTAATTAATGCAGCGCTTTTTCTTAAATTTAAGAATGATATTTCATTTTCAGAGATAAGGAATCTGATTTTTGGGGCGATTATTGGAATTCCTGCCGGGGTCATTTTCCTGCGCAATGCGCCATCACGGATATTAAAATTATTACTGGCTGTTATCATTCTGCTCTTTGCGCTTTTTTCGATAGCCGGAAAGATAAAGCCAAGAGGAATCAGCCGCAATTGGGGCTATTTTTACGGCATTTTATCGGGAATGCTGGGTGGAGCATTCAATACAAACGGTCCGCCTGTACTCATTTATTCATATTTACAGGACTGGGACAAGCAGAAAGTAAAGGCCTCTCTTATAGGATTTTTTACATTTACCTCTGTTGTTATTGTCTCCTCCCACGCCCTGGCGGGGTTAATAACCCGGGGAATTATGGTACAGTATTTGTATTTATTGCCTGTAATTGCGGTTGGTATTATTGCGGGGAATCATCTTTTTGCTAGAATTTCCGCGAAAACGTACAATAAAGTGATACTTTACTCATTAATTGGGATCTCTTTACTGTTAATATTTAAATAGAATTTTCTAAAAAATAAAAATTTATCATAAAATCAGGAGAAAAAACAATGCAGATTACAGACGAATGCATCAGCTGCTCAGCATGCGTAGAAGAATGCGATAGCAATGCTATTTATAATGCCGGAGAATCATACGAAGTAAATGGCGAGGTAAGGAGCCCAATTTCAGAAGATCATACTTATATTGCACCTGAATTGTGCACTGACTGCAAAACATGCTCAGAAGTATGTGCTGTTGATGCCATCATAACAGAATAATATAAATTGGACATTATTTACTGAAAAACCCGCCCTATGGCGGGTTTTTCCTTATCAGTCAGGTTTCTTTAATTAATCTTTTCCAGGTGAGAATTGATTTTATTCATCAGGTAATGTTTTGGTACCGCACCCACCACAGAATCCACCAGTTTGCCGTTCTTGAATATTCCGAGTGTCGGGATGCTCATGATTCCATAGCGGGTTGCCACATTATAGTTTTCATCGGTATTTACCTTAACTACCTTCAGTTTACCCTGCAGTTCACTGGCAATCTCCTCTACAATGGGAGCAACCATGCGGCACGGACCGCACCAGGGCGCCCAGAAGTCTACCAGGACCGGTGTGCCCTGAGAGAGGACTTCCGAATCAAAATTAAAATCAGTTCCCACCACAATATTGCTGTTCATTGCCACCTCATATTGTTTATTTATATAATTTGATGCAATTTACAACAAAAAGATGCAGATTTTAGTTCTTTTAACGTTTACAGGACAATAGGACCTTAAATGGAGGGGGACATGAAGCTGTTATTTTTGATAATATTCATACCCGGACTTGTATTTCCGCAGGCTGTGACTGAGGAAAACCTGGACAGGGCGTATCAGAATGCCAAAAAGGGTGTTTACTGGGCGCTGGGCAACATACCCGCGAAGAAGAGTCTGGTGGATAATGACCTGGTTGCCGAAGACAAGCTTGTTGCCTCGGTCCGGCTGGAAAAAGAGATTAACGGCATCAAGATTGAGTCGAAGGGGGTATATGAGACCACTGAAGTAAGCATCAGGATGTTCAAATCAACAGACCGTTTGCTTCTGGAAGGATACATAAGGCCCGATACACTAAGTACTGCAGGCAGGGATTCGGTAAAAGAGTCCCGGGCCAAAAAGAAAAAGCAATAGAACTTACAGGTTCAGCATCCTGATAACCTCACCGTGCACCGATTTTGAAGCCGCAATAATACTGTTACCCGTAACGGGGTCATTCCCCTGATAATCGGTGATAATACCGCCTGCCCCGCGGATAACGGGTACAAGAGCCATGGAATCCCAGGGTGACATGACGGGATCCATCATAATATCGGCGAAGCCTGTTGCCAGGAGGTAATAGCCGTAGCAATCGCCCCAGTTGCGGTAGAGTCTTACCTTATGAGTGAGCTCATCAAATTTCTTAATATCCTGGTATTTGGCGATGTTAAGGTGGTCGGTAGTAAGCAGGACAGCATTTGAAAGGCTGCCGCACTCGCGGACGCG
>JBLMZM010000367.1:0-11606 GCA_050258815.1 Ignavibacteriales bacterium | reverse complement strand
CCAGGTCAGGCCTGGTGTCATTTACCATGCCTATATAGCGCCCGAGCCTCTTCCTGTTGGTGAAGGCATCAGCCTGCAAGTCGGAAATAAAAGTTATCCTGAAGTTATTCAGCTCTTCGGGCAGGCCTGCCTTTTTAAACTCAACCTGTCTGACCTTTACAACGTTAAAATCATAATAGACCCTTGCAGGTACGTAGATACATGTAAGCAGGGCAAGAATGGCAATTATCCACGATTCTGCAGGTTTTATTTTATTGCCGTATTTTTTATAAACCGGGAGCAGCAGCAGTTTAAGGATATCTATTATAAGCAGAAAAAGTATTACCTGAACCATAATCAGTGTCAGAAAAATAAAAGGAAAGAAGACAAAATAATTAAACAAAAAACCTTCAGGCTGCAGAAACCTTCCGCCCTGGCTCAGCTGGGTAACAGCCAGACCGATGAGCGCATAAAGAGGGTAAGCATTCAACAACAGCAAAAAAATAACAATACCTGTTTTTATGGCTTTGGAATTAGTGGAGATTCCTGAGATATTCCTTATGGACGCAGCAACCCGGAGAGTGAAGTATACCTGGAGCACAATAAGGATTAAAATGGCAAAAAATATCCGTGTGAAGGTCATTAAACTTCCTGATGCAATGATTTATTAATTGAAACAGCCAGAAAATTGCCGGTGCCAATCAGCGAATGCGGAAAGTACAACAGAAGTGTTATTCTGCTTATACTGCCCGCATCTGAAGACAGGTTGCTATCCGGGGGTACAGTCATAGATCAGTACCAAAAAACTCTTCAAGCGTCATATCCGACCAGTCGCCGCTTAACGGTTTAACAGGTACGCCTGAGATCCCGGGGTCACCCGGAGCCTCAGTGAGATCTTCATCTGTGGGAATGTATTCAGCATCATCCGGGGCTCCCCCCAGGATTTCTGAGGTATCGGGAATATATCCCCGCCCTGTTTCAATGACGGCAATCGGCCTGTCATCCATATCATAAACCGCTCCGTGTGAAAATGTTCCCAAAACCTCACCCGTTATGGAAACTACCTTATCCCCTTCAAGAGTTGCCAGAGGTTTCCCGCTTTTGCTTATAAACCGGTCCTCTTCAAGATAAAACCGGGCTTCGCTGTTCTGATCGTACAACCAATCAGCAATCATTGTCATGCCTCTTTCTGATTATAATTCCAATTTAACTGTATAATCATAATTTTTATAAATAATCATTATTTCAAGGCAGAAAATTATTTGGCATGATGGTGATCTGAAAAATCAGGTAAGAATGGACAGTGTTTTTTACTAGTGCGGGAAGCTGAATAAATTCTTCCTGCCGGCAGTTTACCGCCGGCAGGAAATGGGGGAACAAAATATATAAACTCCAATGGAAAGAAGATTAATTGATTAACTGCCTGCTGTTTCTTGCAGAGAATCTGTTTCCCGGGAAACTTTTCTCACTTTCTTTAAGCCTGAATCTGGATACCAGTTCCTGAAGGTTTACAGTCAGGCGGTTCAGATCTTCGGCTGCCCGGGCTATCTGTTCAGTCCCGGCTGAACTCTGCTGCGTGATACTGGAAATTCCCTCCATATTTTTGCTGATCTCTTCAGCACCAGCTGACATTTCTTCGTTAGCGCTGACAGACTGGAGGGCGATATCTGCGGATTTATTTACATCAGCAATAATTTCCTTTAACGCCTCACCCGAACTATACGCATAGGTTTTCCCTTTTTCCACCTCACTGGTCCCTTTTCTGATGGCATCGACCGCAGTGGTCGTATCACGCTGAATCTTGCCTATCATATCGGCAATTTCCTTCGTCGCCTTTATGGTACGTTCGGCAAGCTTACGCACCTCATCTGCCACCACGGCAAAGCCGCGGCCCTGCTCACCAGCGCGTGCAGCCTCAATTGCAGCGTTTAGTGCAAGAAGGTTTGTCTGGTCGGCAATGTCATCAATCACCTGGATAATCTCGCCGATCTGATTGCTGCTATGGCCAAGGTCCTCAACTGTCATTGTGGCTTTTGCAACTACTGTGGATATCTGGTCCATGCCCTGAATAGTCATTTCCACTACCTTTCCTCCTTCAACAGCTTTTTCCCTTGCACTCTTAAGTGTTTCAGAAGATATGGAAACCCCCTTTGTATTTTCATAAATCGTACGCGTGAGCTGCTCAACAGCACCGGCTACTTCAGTAGTCTGGTGTGACTGCTCCTGGCTTCCTGCGGCCATTTGTTCACTTGAGCTGGAAATTTCACTGGCAGCACTGGCAGTAGCCTGAACCGCCTCACTTACTTCACGCAATGCCTCACCCATGGATTCAGCGAGCTGGTTGATACTGCTTGTGATTATACGGTGATCGCCTCTGTACTCACCCTGGACCCTTACCGACAGGTCCCCTTTTGCCATTACTTCCAGGACGTCGCTCCCCTCCTTTATCGGAAGGATAACTGCATCGAGTGTCTGGTTTACTCCTTCAATGATCTGCCTGAATCCTCCCTCGAACTTTTCAGCTTTACCCCTGATGGAGAGCTTACCTTCTACTGCTGCCTGGGTAAGTGCAGAAGTCTCTGAAACCAGTTCACGCACGGTTGATGCCAGCTTGTTCAGAACGGGTGCAATTTCATCTTCCTTATCCGTTGTAATTGAATTATGCGTAACATCACCCGAAGCGATCCTGTTCAATACACCGCATATGTTTTCATCCACAAGCTGGGCAAACTTGTCGAGCGTATTTCCCATTTCACCAAGTTCATCTTTCGACTCAACATTTGCCCTGGCCTTAATATGCCCTTTGAGCATTTCGTTTGCCATATGAAGTACTTTGTTTAATCCGTCTTTTATTACTTTAGTTACTGAATAACTGAACAGCAGAGCTCCGGCCATGGCGGCTGCAATTAAAATGAGCAGCAGTGTAATTGCAGCCTTTACATCCGATATGGTATCATGATGGATCTGCTTGGTAGTGTTTACATTTATGGTGATTAGTGCCCTTAGTGTAGGCCTGCAAATATTTAGATAGTCTCTTGCCTCGGTATCCAGCAGAGTCATGGCCTCCTGGTTCCTGTTCTGGAACATAAGTTCCGATGCTTTAAGTACCTTCTCCCTGTAATTATTCCAGGCATTCCTGAACATGGGGAGTGTATCCTGCTGTGCTTTTATCAAAGATATTTTGCTGAATTCATCCAAACGTTTGTCTATTTGTGCGCCTTCTTTTTTAATTGCCTTTAACCATTTCTCCCTGCCTGCATCAGTAGTTTCCAGCAGCATTAATCGTATATCACCCCGTATTGCCATAAGGTCAGAATACATATCGCCAAGGTCCGCCATCGGTTCTACCCTGTTATAATAGAGATCGCTGATACTATCACTGAACTTTGATAAATACAGATAGGCTACAAAAGCAATCACTATGCTAACAAATACAACAAAAAGATAACCGGATAGTATCTTCGTCATTATTTTAAGATCAGAAAACCATTTCTTCATATTTCGATCCTTCTCCTCATGTAAAAATCCTGTATTAATAAGAAGCTAAATATATTCTAATAAATGAGCGGGGTAAATACCCACTTTCTGGTATTTTCAGTAAATTCCTCCCGATCCGCCCACAGAATCAAAAGGACTGACAAATATCCACCTCATAATTGAATCAGTTTATCCTCTGAACTTAACAACAGTGTTTGTAGATGTTTACTTTTAATTGTATTTAATTATATTAAATGTATGTTCAGCCGAGGGCATAAAAGAGGGTTTTCCATGTATATGCAATAAATATTTACTCAAACTACTTGTCGTATAATATTAAGGAGAGGATGTTATGGGAAATATGGATGTCAAAAAACCTGAGGGCAAACTGGGAGTTTTGATCGTAGGTATCAATGGAGCAGTTGCAACAACATTCCTGGCCGGAGTGATGGCTATCAGAAAGGGTCTGGCCAAACCAATAGGTTCTCTTACACAGATGGGGACAATAAGACTGGGTCACAGGAATGAGGCGAGGTTTCCAAAAATCAAAGACTTTGTTCCACTTGCAGACTTAAAGGACCTGGTATTCGGAGGATGGGATATCAGGAATGAAAATTGCTATGAGTCGGCTAAGACAGCAAATGTCCTGGAAGAAAAAGACCTGCTCAAGGTAAAGGATGAACTGCAGGGCATCAGGTCCATGCCCGGCGTTTTTGAAAAAAAATATGTAAAGCGCCTGAACGGGACGTGGATTAAAACGGGACCCAATAAGCATGACCTGATGGAGCAGTTGAGAGATGACATCAGAACATTCAAGGCAGCACAGGGTGTGGACAGAATGGTGGTAATATGGTGCGGCAGCACGGAAGTATTCATCCCTGTAAACGGGGCTCACAAGAAGCTTGAGATTTTTGAAGAAGCTATGAAGAGCAACAATTCCAATATTGCACCCAGCATGCTGTATGCCTATGCCGCAATTGCCGAAGGGGTGCCTTTTATTAATGGCGCTCCGAACCTGACAGTGGATACGCCCGCCTTGATGGAATTTGCAGAAAAAAAGGGTGTGCCCGTAGGAGGCAAGGATTTTAAGACCGGACAGACTCTCATTAAAACCGTCATTGCCCCCATGCTGAAAGCCCGGATGCTCGGTCTGAATGGCTGGTTCTCAAGTAACATACTGGGTAACAGGGATGGCGAGGTACTGGATGACCCGGGCTCATTTAAGACAAAGGAAGAAAGCAAGCTTTCAGTCCTTGAAGGAATACTACAGCCCGAATTATATCCCCAGCTCTACGGGAATTTCTACCACAAGGTAAGAATCAACTATTATCCCCCGCGCGGAGACAATAAGGAGGGATGGGACAATATAGACATATTCGGCTGGATGGGATACCCGATGCAGCTGAAGATTGACTTCCTGTGCAGGGATTCCATTCTGGCTGCACCTATCGTACTCGACCTTATTCTTTTTGCTGATCTTGCCCAGAGGAACGGTTTTAAGGGCGTACAGGACTGGCTGTCGTTCTATTTCAAGAGCCCTATGCATGCGCTAAATACTGTGCCTGAACACGATTTGTTTATTCAGATGATGAGACTGAAAAACAAGCTGAGACAGATAATGGGAGAGGAATTGATTACTCACCTGGAGGATGAAAACCCCAGAATACCCGCAAAGAGAAAAATGAGGAGAGTAACCTGAATCAGCTAATTATTAAGAAGCCTAAAGGACACTGAAGCCGGGTTAACTTCAGTGTCCTTTATCCGCATTTTTTACCTTCACTCTTTCCGGAACGCATGAATGACCTTGAGACCTGCTTTTAATTACCTTTAGATACCATCCGCTGCGCATAAAATGTAACCTCCGGTAATTGCTTCAAAAACTCCACTGATTTCCAGGGTTTGTATGTAGGTTCTGAAATAATGTCCTTGACTAAGTAGAACAAAGTTCTTACAATAAAAACAAGACACGTTGTTTGAAAATAAGAATATAGTTGAGTTAAAATATTTAGTATCGGGAAAAATTGTCAAACTGTTGTGCGGGTTGCCAGAACAACAGTTTGACAATTTTTCTTTCAATACTTACGATCCGTTTATTTTACAGATAAACTCTTCACAAGGGGCCGCCTCAAACAACCTGTGTTCCGGGAACGGAATGGTCCAGGCTATTCCGCAATCAAGGAACTTGTCGTTGTCTTCTGTTTCCACCAGGTCTGCTGACAAGGATAAGTTTTACCTTTTTACCAAAAATGGATGTTGGTGTAATATAAGGTTTGTTGAATTTATAAAGACATCATTTCATCTAAAAAAAGGAACCATATGGGTAAAAATATATTGATTACCGGAGGTGCAGGATTCATCGGTTCGCACCTTTGCGATGAACTCCTCCGGCACGGCTACAGAGTTCGTGTTCTAGACAATCTTTCCCCCCAGGTACATGGTACAGAATCTCATACTCCTCCTGCCTATCTGAATAAAGAAGCTGAATTTATTAATGGTGACGTCCGTAACCGTGAGGCTGTAAGACGTGCCCTCAATAATATTGATGCGGTTTATCATTTCGCTGCCGCAGTGGGCGTGGGACAGAGTATGTATGAGATTGAGCTATATACCAGCATAAACAATATCGGTACGGCGGTGCTGCTTGAAGAACTTATTAAAAAACCTGTCGAAAAACTTATCGTTGCCTCCAGCATGAGCATATATGGTGAAGGACTCTACAGGACCGCTGAGGGTAAACTTAGGACCGGAGCACAGCGTAGCCTGGAACAGCTGAAAAAGGGCAACTGGGAATTGCAGGATTCTGAAGGCCGCATACTTCAGCCGGTCCCGACACCCGAGAATAAAAAGCCGTCACTCTCATCTGTTTACGCGCTGTCCAAATTTGACCAGGAGAGAATGTGCCTGATGATAGGACAGGCATATAACATACCGACAGTAGCACTGAGATTTTTTAATGTTTTCGGAACAAGACAGGCACTCTCCAATCCTTACACCGGCGTACTGGCAATCTTCGGCTCCAGATATCTGAACCACAAGCCCCCGGTAATCTTTGAGGATGGCAATCAGATGCGCGATTTCGTGAGTGTTTATGACGTTGCTCAGGCTTGCCGCCTGGCACTCGAAGTTCATGAGGCAGCATACAAGGTATTTAACATAGGAAGCGGCCGTCCCTACAGGATCCGGGATATAGCAAAAAAAATGGCACACGTGCTCGGCAAAGAAAACCTTGAACCCGTGATCAGGGGGAAATACCGCGTTGGAGATATCCGGCACTGCTTTGCAGATATCTCTCTTGCTAAATCCATACTCGGCTACAGCCCCGCTGTCACGCTGAACGAAGGGCTCATTGAACTTTCAGAGTGGCTGGCGGTACAAATTGCCCGGGATGAAGTCGATACTGCCAACTCAGAGCTGGAGAACAGAGGACTGACAATATGAAAAAGTTAAAGATAGATTACCTGCCAAAGCGTAAACGTGCGTTGACCGGAATAGTTGAATGGTTCAGAATCGGCGAAATGCAGCGCGTCGAAGATATACTCGCCGACCTGAAAGCCCTTGGTATCAAAGAGATCCGTACTGGATTCTCATGGGCTGAATGGTACACCAGGGAGGGTGAAGAATGGTACAAATGGCTGATCCCCCGTCTCAGTCAGGATGTCAATATTTTACCCTGCTTTACCTATACTCCCCCGGGTCTCGGATTAGAACCCAAAGTTTCATCCCCGCCGCGAAACCCAAAGGACTATCTTGTATTTCTTGAATCCGTGTTCAGACACTTCTCCGGGTATTTCGAATGGGCGGAGCTCTGGAATGAACCGAATAATATATATGACTGGGACTGGCGGCTGGATCCGAACTGGGAAATATTCAGTGAAATGATAGGAACTGCTGCCCGGTGGCTTAAGAAGAATAACGTTAAAACCGTGCTTGGCGGCATGTCCCCCATCGATCCCAACTGGATAGACCTGCTATGCCAGCGAAATGTCATGGAAAATTTCGACGCCGTGGGGATGCATGGCTTTCCCGGTACCTGGGAATTTGACTGGAGTGAATGGCCTGATGCGGTGGGCAAGGTCCGCGAAGCCCTCGCACGCCATGACTCAAATCCGGAGATATGGATTACAGCTGCCGGTTACTCCACCTGGCGCCATGATGAATACAGGCAGCTGCGCAATTTTGCAAAATTCATGGAAGCTCCCGTCCAAAGGGCATACTGGCACTCTGCACAGGATATACATCCTGACCTGCCTTACCTGGAGGTATTTCACGGAGATGAGCGCCATTATCATTTCGGACTCAAATATGCCGATGGAAGACCCAAACTGCTCTACCGTGTATGGGCGCAGGAAGGACTTTCAGGAATTAAAACAATGGCTAGATTCGGAACACTCATGCACTTAAGCCTCAAGGAAAAGACAAAGGTAATTGATGTCAAAGGGAATAAACATGAAGCCGCTTCCGGACACAGGAAGATGAATTATGCTGATAACCGTCCCGTTCTTATTACTGGCGGTGCAGGATTTATCGGTACAAACCTGGCACACAGGCTCCTGTCCTCAGGTAAACCGGTTATTATTTTTGATAACCTCTCAAGACCCGGAGTTGAGGAAAACCTGCAATGGCTAATCGATACACACAGCGAACTGCTTCAGGTCAAAGTAGCCGACACGCGCGATCCGTATGCTGTGCGCGAAGCCGTGCAGCAGGCCGGCAGCGTTTATCACTTTGCTGCCCAGGTAGCTGTTACAACGAGTCTTGACAACCCGGTTAATGATTTCGAAGTAAATCTGCGCGGAACACTAAATATACTGGAAGCCCTGCGTTCACTGAAAAACCCCATTCCCCTGCTCTTTACATCCACTAATAAGGTCTATGGAAAACTGAGTGACGTTGCTATGGTTAAAAATGGAATGCGCTATGAACCAGCCAATGAGCATATCAGGCTGCATGGCATAGGTGAAGGCAGGCACCTCGATTTTCACAGCCCCTATGGCTGCTCTAAGGGCTCTGCCGACCAGTATGTCATTGACTATGCCCGCATATATAATCTGCCTAATGTTGTTTTCCGCATGAGCTGTATCTACGGGCCGCACCAGTTCGGGACCGAGGACCAGGGATGGGTGGCATTCTTCCTGCTTAAGGCACTTCGGGGTGAACCAATCACAATTTATGGCGATGGCCTTCAGGTTCGCGACATTCTTTATGCCGAAGACCTGATAACAGGAATGATCAGGGCCCACGAAAAAATAGAAATTACGCGGGGTAATGCATACAACATTGGCGGCGGTCCTGAAAATACAATCAGCCTGCTGGAACTGCTGGCCTTTATCTCTGAGCTTCACGGAGAAAGCCCGGGGATAAACTTCAGTGCATGGAGACAGGGCGACCAGCGTTATTATGTTTCTGATACATCCTCATACAGGGATGCTACAGGATGGTATCCGAAGGTTAATGCACGTGAAGGGGTGGAAAAACTTTACCACTGGCTGCTGAAGAACAGGAAGACTTCAATATATAACAGAATGAAAAAGGTGGCACAATGAATGATGAAAAAAAGAAAACTCTGGACACTATTACAGGGGACCCTGACAAGGCGGTCAGAGAACTGCAAAGCCTGTGGACAGATATAATGCGGGGTGCAGTCTTTTCAGATCCTGGCAGAATTAAGGTAAGGTATATCCCCAAACCTGATCCTGCTGATGATGAGGTCAGAATCCGGCTGCTGGGATGCGGTGTTTGTGCTTCAAATCTTCCCGTATGGGAAGGCCGGTCGTGGTTTAATTATCCTTTCGAACCGGGTGCCCCGGGACACGAAGGCTGGGGAGTCATCGATTCAGTCGGTAAGAATGTAAAAGACCTTGCCCCCGGTGATCCTGTGGCCGCCATTACCTACCACGCATATGCTGAATTTGATACGGCACCTGCTGGTGAAGTGGTAAAACTTCCTGAATCCCTGAGGGGTAAACCTTTTCCGGGTGAGCCGCTTGGATGCGCAATGAATATCTTTAAGAGAAGTGAAATTGAACAGGGACAGACTGTTGCAATTATTGGAATAGGATTTCTGGGTGCATTGCTGACAAACCTTGTATCTAATGCGGGAGCCAGAGTGATCGCAATTTCCAGAAGACCTTACTCACTTGACATCGCAAAACAGTATGGTGCATCTGAAACCATTATTATGGATGACCATTGGAAAATAATTGATCAGGTAAGGTCACTTACCAACGGTGAATTCTGCGACCGCGTTATTGAAGCAACCGGCAAGCAATGGCCCATAGACCTGGCAGGAGAACTGACAAAAGTCAGGGGGAAGCTGATCATCGCAGGATATCACCAGGACGGGCCCAGACAGGTTAATATGCAGCTTTGGAACTGGCGGGGACTCGACGTCATAAATGCACATGAACGGGACCGGAAGGTCTATGTTGATGGCATCCGGGCAGCGGTTGCTGCAGTGGAAAGCGGGAGACTGAACCCTTTCCCATTACTTACACATTCATTCGGACTCGATCAGATCACTGATGCCTTTGAAGTGTCCTCAGGCAGGCCGGATGGATTCCTTAAGGCGGTGATCAGGTATGAATGAGCTGATGCGCAAAAAAGTTTCTGCCCCTGTAATTGTAAAACCCCGCCTTGGTTTCCTGGGCGTGGGATGGATAGGCAGAAACAGGATGGAAGCCATTGTGCGGCAGAATAAAGTTGAAGCCGCTGCCATTGCCGACCCGGTGGAAGACCTGGCACTTAAGGCCAGGGAGCTGGCTCCTGAGGCTGAAATATTTGATAGCATGGACGCTCTGCTAATAGGGAACCTGGACGCAATTGTAATTGCAACACCTAGCGCCCTTCACGCCGAACAGGCTATTGCCGCATTTGAAGCGGGCAAAGCTGTATTTTGCCAGAAACCCCTTGGACGGAACGTAGTAGAAGTCTGCCGCGTGATTGACGCTGCCAAGGCGGCCGACAGGCTCCTCTCGGTCGATCTTTCATACAGGTACCTGGATGGGATCCGGAAGATGAAACAGATCATAGATTCCGGAGAGATCGGCAATATATACGCAGTCAACCTCGTTTTTCATAATTCCTACGGACCGGATAAACAGTGGTTCTACGACCCAAAACTCTCAGGAGGAGGCTGCGTTATTGATCTCGGAATTCATCTGGTTGACCTGGTACTCTGGATACTCAGCTATCCTAAGGTTTCTAACGTCTCAGCCAGACTTTATACACAGGGCAGACCCGTAACAGATAGTTTCTTTGGGGTGGAGGACTTTGCCATTGCCCGCTTTGACCTGAATGAGGATACAACTGTAAACCTTGCATGCTCATGGCACCAGTCGCTCGGCCGTGACGCCGTTATTGAAGCATCCTTTTATGGAACAAAAGGCGGACTTTCGCTGAGCAATGTCAACGGCTCATTTTATGATTTTAAGGCTGAACGTTTCCGCTGGACCGCTTCTGAGACTCTGAGCGAACCGCCTGATGACTGGAGTGCCAGGGCAGCAATTGACTGGACTGAAAAACTGGCATTAAGCAACAGGTATGACCGTGAAATTGAACATATGATTCAGGTTTCCGAAACTATTGATGCAATCTATGGAAGAATAAATTTATGAGTAAGCAAAAGGGCCAGTGTGAAAATGACTGCAGGTAATTATACGCCGGAAATCCGCAGCATCCTGATGACTGCTGATACAATTGGCGGAGTATGGACGTATGCACTTGAACTCTCAGAGGCGCTGCAGCCATATGGTATCCGGATTTTTCTGGCCACAATGGGAGCCCCCCTTACCGGACAGCAGAGAGAGGCAGCTGAACGGATTCAGAACATAAAACTATTCGAAAGCAGCTACAAGCTGGAATGGATGGATAACCCCTGGCAGGACGTGGCAGCAGCGGGTAAATGGCTCCTGGGTTTGGAAAACCTGCTGCAGCCTGATATTATTCACCTTAATGACTATGCACACGCAGCCCTGCAATGGCAGGCGCCTGTCCTGGTAGTAGCTCATTCCTGCGTTTACACATGGTATCATGCCGTCAAAGGCACTCCCCCGTCTGAAATGTGGCACGAGTATAAAGAACAGGTCACCAGGGGTATTCAGGGTGCCAATGCAGTTACGGCGCCAACTAATGCAATGCTGTCAGTACTTAAT
>JBLMZM010000366.1:0-25765 GCA_050258815.1 Ignavibacteriales bacterium | reverse complement strand
ATCCGGGCTAAAGCCCGGGGTTGTAAAAGATAAAGAGGTGGTAATAGATAAAAAGGATGTCGAGAGTTCTCCTTATTTTCCGGCTTAAAAGCCGGGGCTATTGATAAGGATTTAGATCCATTTTCTGCACACACTAAGGTGGGCCGGGCTAAAGCCCGGGGTAGATATAGTTAGTTGATGATGATCAGGGAGCCTTCCTTTTCCCACCGGCTTAAAAGCCGGGGCTATTGATAAGGATTCAGATCCATATTCTTCACATATAGAGGTAATCCGGGCTAAAGCCCGGGATTGTAAAAAATAAAGATGTATTAAAAGATAAAGATGTGGTAAAATATAAAGAGGATGTCGGGAGTACTCCATTCGGAATCCTCCATTTTCTCCGGACTGAAGGTTGGAACTATTGATGAGGGGTATATCCATATTGTTCACGCATACAGGTAACCCGGGCTGAAGCAAGGGGTAGTGAAGGATAAGGCGTGGCTCAGGAATCTTCCTCATTCCCCTGCCTGGAAGGCTGGGGTTATTGATAGGATTTCGATCCATATTCAAATTTGGGCGGGCACACAAATGAACGGGCACAATTAAATGTGAATTGATAATATCCACATAATGAACCCAATATTTATCATTTATGTAATATCGGGCATCGATTTGCGAAATTCACTTGGTAATAATATACACGTCATATTTTTATTTGATGCAATAAATTATTATTTGCGAAATGTATGATATGAATATCTTCTCTGCGGTATAATAGAACAGCCTTGAAGATCCGCAACCCGAGCCGCCAGACAAGGGTTTGGTTTTCAGCTCAGATCTTCAAGGGCAGTTTTAGAGGTATGAGTACAAACACTAATTATTCCTAAAACTCACTTGACTAACGTTGTTACTCCACTTTCCGGCATGCTAACCCACTGGAAAAGTAAGTTTAGTGTATTATCGGTTATTTATTCTGAGAATTAAATGAAAAGTATAATTATTTTTTCTTACCGGCTTTCGCCCGCCAGTCTGGTTATCATTCCGTTAAAAATGAATGCATGGAAGGGAAGTACCATATACCAGTATAACCTGCCCGAAAGCCCCCGCGGCCTGAACGTTGCCGTCTGCCTCAGGTAATTATCCTCATCCCGCTTTACAATTCTGAACTCCAGCCACGCCTCACCCGGGAGCCTCATTTCGGCGTATAAAAGCAGCCTGCTGCTCCCTCTGTCTGAAATCAATACGCGCCAGAAATCCACAGTATCACCCGGATAGAGCACTTCCTCATTCCTTCTGCCCCTGCGGAGCCCCACTCCACCCGTAAGCTTGTCCAGCATCCCCCTTATATTCCATAGCCAGTTTGCATAGTACCAGCCCTTCGTGCCCCCAATGGACCATATCCTTCTTACTACCTCATTCGTGTTCCCCCTGATTTTTTTCTCACGTATGTCCATCAGACACCCGTGCGTGGGGATTTCTATGAATTTCAGTATGTTCCTGTTGGCTGAGCTGGATGAGATGGGATCTTTCCAGCTCGAAAGAACCAGATCCTTTTCAATCTTTTGAAATGCAGAAACCAGAGCTTCATTATACCTCAAAGGCTTTATTCCAAGAAGCCTGGCGAGGTCATTCGGACGGCAGGTCACTTCCACTTTCATACTGTTTACCAGATTTACTGCAAGCTTATAGGATGTGGATGTAACAAAATAGAGCCAGTATGACGACAGCCTGGGTGTCAATACGGGCAGCGTAATTATGTACCTTTTATATCCCCGTACCTTTGCAAACTGCATCAGCATCTCCCTGTAAGTCAGTATGTCAGGCCCCCCTATGTCATACGTCCTGTTGTATGTCTCACTGCGCAGAAGCACTCCTGTAAGAAACCCTATAACGTCCTTTATTGCAATCGGCTGGCATTTTGTGTTTAACCATTTGGGAGTAATCATCACCGGCAGTTTTTCCACCAGGTCCCTTATTATTTCGAACGATGCACTGCCCGAACCTATTATAATGCCTGCCCGCAGTATTGTGGTATCCCTGCCGCTCATCTTCAGAATGCCCTCCACGTTGCGCCTTGAAGCAAGATGGGGCGAGAGTTCGCTGCTGTTGGCAATTCCGCCCAGGTATATTATCTGTCTGACACTGGTTTTGCCAATATAATCCACAAAATTCACGGCGGTCAAAGCCTCCGATTTTTCAAAATCTTCAATTGATGAGGTCATCGAATGCACAAGGTAATAGGCTGCGTCGAATTCCAGCTGGCTGTATTCATCGCTTACAGGATTAAGCAGGTCGACTTCCAGTATCTTAACCCTGTCATTTAACCAGGGGATTCCCTGTAATGCGCCCGGATTCCTGGTAAAGCATGTTACCTCATCCCCCCGGCTGACCAGCTCCGCAAGCAGCCTTTTTCCTATGTATCCGCTCGCTCCTGTCAGTAAAATCTTCATGTTTTCCCCCTGATTATTGTGCCATTTCCGATTACAACTCCGCGCTTATGCCGATGGAGGGGAGTATACCAAGTGAAGATGAGTTTTCTGCCATATTTTTCGCCGGATCCCAGCGTATGGAGGTGATATTCTTCCTGTTGTATACGTTCTGCACGTCGATGTAGGTTATGAGTGTCCATCCTTCAAAAGTCCAGCGGCGGTCAACTCTGATGTCAAGACTGTGTAAGGTAGCCAGTCTTGCCGAATTTAAACTTCCGGCATCCTGTGATCCGTCACCGTTAAATGGTGTATAAGGCTTTCCCGTGGCCAGGCGGAATTTAATGCCGAACTCCCACCTGCTATCCAGCATATATCCGCCGCTCAGGTTAAAGATAAATCTCTGGTCGTAGCTGCCAGGCCTTTCAATGCCGTCCAGCGCGGTAAAATATGCCTCGCTGTAGGTCAGGCTCAGGAGTCCATAGCAGGGAATGGATGATGACTTTTTCTGTACCTGAAATTCAATTCCTCTCACGTTCCCCCTGCCTTCACTCACCAGGCGTTCAAGTGCGAAAGCCGAGAAGTTATCGTCAGAACCGCCGAAACCGGCACCTGTGTTGGACATTACCAGGTAAGGCCTGAGCGAACTTGCAGGATAGTCACTGTATATCTTATAAAACCCTTCAATTCTTACCTGCGTATCTTCCCTGAGACGCCTTTCAATTCCGGCTACAAAATGAGTGCTCCTTATGCTCTTAAGGTCCCGGTTCTGCCTGTCTCCGATCAGCCAGATATAGGATGGACTCTGGTAATAAACACCGGTGCTGAAGCTGAGCGTTGTAACTTCATTAGCAAACAGGGAAAGGGATAATCTGGGACTGAAGGTAAGCGGGTCCTGAATGCCGCTGAAATAATCCATACGGACCCCCAGGTTTATGCCGGCCCATTCATTCAGCCTGTTGTTGTAATGAGTATAGAAGCCAACCTTCCTGTATTTTTCACTTCCCTTAAGGGAGTTTACAGAGAGGACGTCCCCAAAGGAGGTTCTGAAGTAGGGAAGCCGTACATCCGTCCTGAATTCAATCAGCTTTACCTCAATTCCCGAATTTATTTCTGTATTTGATGTGGGTTTGATTACTGCCTCGGCCTGGAAGTTATTCTCCTCCTCGAGCGAGTTATTCAGGAAAATAGGGTTCTGCAGGGTATCTTTCTGGGAAAATTCATACTTGACGTAATTGCGGTTTACGCTCAGGTTATAGAACCCCTTGTCAAAAAGATGCCTGAAGGAAAGTGCGCTCACGTACTGAGTCTGGTCATTGCCCAGCGTCCTGGAATTTTGATAGCGCTGGTCCGGGGTACTGTTAAAATAGCGTATGTTATCGAAAGCGCCGATAAAAAGGAAAGAGAGCGTGTTATTATTGCCTGCATCATAGCTGATCTTATTAAGAACATCGTAATATTCCGGTACAAAACCGAAACCGGCAGCTCTGAAAATAAGGTCCAGATAGCTCCTTCTGGCGGACAACAGGAAGTTTACGTTACGCCCGATGGGCCCCTCGGCATTAATACCGAACTGGGTGGCAGATATTGTTGCCTTGCCACCCGGCCTTTCGCGTTTCCCGTCGTTCAGGTTGATCTTAAGCACGGAGGAAAGCTTATCCCCATATATAGCCGGGAAACCACCAGTGGAAAAGCTGACATCCTTTACCAGGTTCAGGTCGATATAGCTCAAGGGACCCCCTGTCGAACCCTGACTGCCGAAATGGTTGATGTTGGGTATTTTTATTCCATCTACAATGTAAAGGTTCTCTGACGGGGCTCCGCCGCGGACGACCAGATCATTGCGCCCGGCATCAGCCTGTGCTATACCGGGCAGCGAGGAGAGGGAACGAACCACATCCTCAAAACCACCCGGAGCACGGCGGATCTCCTCATAGCTGAAACTGGTTATGCTTCCTGCTATATTTGGATCCTTCTGAAAATAGTCTGCCTTAATGGTTACTGACTGCAGTTCCAGACTCGTCTGCTGCAGCTCAAAATTCACTACCGCGGCTTTAACTGTAGTTATAATTATATCAGGTATTATGATTGGGGTATAACCTATCATAGTGGCTTTTAATTTTATCCTGCCCGGTGGAATATTCCTTATCTCATATTCTCCCTCCGCATTTGTTGCAGCCCCCGTTTCCGATTCAAGCACCACCACATTAACCCCCGGAAGAGGCTGTCTGGTTGCAAAATCCAGCACCCTGCCCCTTAATTCACCCCCTGCCTGAGCAAACAGGACGGGGGACAGCAGCAGCAGCAAAACAGACGTAATACAAGCTTTCTTTACAAAACTTTGTATCGAATACCCCATTTTTTCTCCTTCATATTGTTTTATCAGAACCTGATATGGTCCATTATTATTTCTAATAACTGTATAACTTATGTCTAATATAAATGGTTCCCTTATCCATACAAATATTTAATAAATCTCATTTAAGTTGACAAATATTAGACGATGTGTTAAATTGATCTTATGGAAGATCAACCCAAATATTCTATTAAAACAGTTTCGAAGCTAACAGGACTCAGTCCTTACGTTATAAGGGCATGGGAATACAGATACAATGTACTGAGGCCGGAAAGGACCGCCACTAACCGCCGGTTGTATACAGATGCCGATGTAAAGAAGCTGCAGCTTCTTAATCTGGTAGTATCTGCCGGTATCAGCATTGGCAATGCGGTAAAGCTGTCTGAAGACGAGATAAGAAATATAATTAACAGGGGAAAAGATACAGTCAGTGAAGCAAAGGAAGGTCCGGTGCCGGAAGGCAGGGAAGCCCAGGGCACTTACCTGGAACTCTGCATTGACTCAATCGGCAGATATGACCCTCTTAGCCTGGAGAACCTTTTGTTCAGGGCGTCAATCGATTTGAGCCAGAATGTCCTGCTTGAGGAACTCATCATCCCCCTAATCCATGAGATAGGGGAAAATTGGTATAATGGTGAAATGAGGATTGCACAGGAGCACATGGCCAGTTCAGTGCTGGTTTCATTTCTGCAGTATCTGAGGAGTGTTTACAAGGTGCCTGCAGGGGCGCCGGTAACGGTAATTGCTACGCCGCAGGGACAGATGCACGAGCTTGGAGCGCTAATCATTGCAGCCGTTGCGGCCTCCGAGGGATGGAATGTTGTTTATCTGGGGGCAAACCTTCCGGCCAGTGAAATTGCCTCGGCCGCATTTCATTTAAATGCGCAGGTAATTTGCCTGAGCATTGTTTATCCCGATGACCTGCAGATCCGCAGGGAGCTTGGTGAACTGCACAGGCTGGCTGGCAACAGGCTGATTATTGCCGGAGGGAGGGCAAGTGAAATGTACCAGGAAGTCCTGGATGCGAATGACATTCTTCTGATTCAGAGCATATCACGTTTCCGCAGTAAACTGATGGAGAGGTTCAGGAGTTAACAACAGATTAGACCCTGAGGGCTCTGAGCCCCCAGGGTCCTTTGAAAGGAACTCAGGAAATTATTCTGCTTCTACTAGTTCGTTAACCGTAACTGCCTGTTTGCTTTCCTTTGAAAAGGAGAACAGGAATATCATGGCAGCCAGGATCAGGTATCCGGCTGTAAACTGATATGGCACATTCCTCAGGCCGTCAGGGAGAGTCCATGGCAGATACATGTCTCCCGTCGGAAGGGCAGAATGAATAATGCCGAAAAATGTAAGCAATGCGGTAAATACAAGGTAAGCCGATGCAAGTTTCAGCTTTTTATCAATCAGCACTGCTACAAAAGCACCCCACAGCATAGCAGTGAGTATGAACCCGTTACCAAGCGCAACCGTTACAAGCATTTCCGGAAGCACCTTCCCGGGCAGCGTCATCAGCTCGTTAAATCTGGCAATTGGAATGAAATCCGGATTCCCCAGCTTGATCTGGAGCAGCCTGGCCACGTTGGGGAAGAGTGAAAATGCCACGGCCGGTGTGTGAGTCCTCGGTACGGCTTCAAAGGCCTGGACCATAATGTCCAGCGCAACAAATATAAGTATGGGAGCCAGAACAGCGCGCGGTATCAGTTCCACTATAAATGATACATATCCCAGCATACCGCCCAGACCCACGAATAAGCCGGTCAGCACCGTATATCCCGAACGGCTGCCCATGTCTTTGTATGCTGGCTGTCCGATGTAGGGGGTAGTCTGTGCAACGCCGCCGGTAAGTCCTGCAATCAGCGTTGCAACGGCTTCTGTCAGCAGGATGTCGCGTGTCTTATAATCGTCACCGGCAACCCTGGCGCTTTCGGTAACATTAATACCACCGACAATTGTAAGTATCGCAAACGGAAAAGCTATTGGCAGATACCTGAGTGCCTCAATAAATCCATGCATAAATCCCAGCGTTGGCATAGGGAAACCTAAATGAAGTTCGGGCTGCGGAACTGCAAAAGCTGTACCGAGCCATCCAAATGGTGCAGCAATATAATAAATGGCGGTTCCAACAAGTACTGCGGCAAAAACACCGGGGAATTTCCTGGGTAAATTGATCTTGGCAACCAGGTTGTAGAGTATTAGTCCTAACGAAACCATACCGATTATGGGCAGACTGAAAATGTCAACCATTGGTATGAAACCCAGGAGGGCCAGACCGATACCGGCCAGACTACCAAGAAGACCTGCCTGGGGAACGATTTTCTGAACCCAGCCGCCGATAAATGAGAACACCAGCTTTATGATGCCGATAAGTACCATTGTAGCCATGCCAATGTACCAGGTCATCATTGCAGCATCCATCTCGGCCATGCCTTTGGCTTTCAGGAAAATGAATGCGGGACCCAGCACCGTAAGCGTAATACCGATAGTGGACGGAGTATCAAGTCCCAGCGGCATTGCAGTAACATTAGAGCTGTTTTTCTTCTTTGCGAGCTTAAAAGCCATCCAGGTATAAACCATATCCCCGAAAAGCACACCAAGAGCCGTTCCGGGGAACATCTTGCCATACACGATTTCGGCGGGATACTTAAAAACAAAGATCAGAATGCCGGCCAGAAAGGAGAGCACCGTAAGGTTGTCAAACATCAGGCCGAAGAACCCGTTCAGATCCTCCTTTACGAACCAGCGGTATTTGAAAGTAGAGCTTTTCACAATTAACTCCTCCAGAGTTGTCGGAAATTAAAAATTTGAATATGAAATTAAAAAATTATTTATCAAAATACACACAAAGCCGTAAACGAATTTAATTATAACTCATTTTTTCATGCCTGCAATTATACTATACTCCTATAATGCATTGATAAAGGACTGATTATTGCTAGATTTATTTTAAATACCCTACCAATCTGCCATTGACGGTTTTTTAATAAAAGAAAGGAGCAGGTATGAGAATAATTTTTACGATTTTATTTTTCCTTGCTTCAATAAATATACCGGCTCAGACTGAATACAGAATCGCACCCAGGACCACCGATAATTCCATAGACAAATGGCCGGAAGATCATTACGTTTACGTCAACAACTCCATTCCGGAATCGGGCAGACTGTTATTATTCTTCGCCGGCTCAGGCCATACTCCTGATTACGACCTTCTTATACTGAAACAGGCGGCGAATAAGGGCTATAAGGCTATTGGTCTGAGATACCCAAATTCATTTTCGCTGTCGGACCTCTGTTCTAAAAGCACAGATTCCTCATGCTACGAGAAGGTGCGTATGGAGATGTGGGACGGGACTGACAGGACGGGACTCATTAGTGTGAGCAAGGCAAATTCAGTCGAGAACCGGCTGACCAAACTGCTCATTTACCTTAAGGCTAACTATCCGGAGGCCAACTGGGGCAGATACATTAATCTTGATAATACAATCAACTGGCAGTATATCGTTGTTGCCGGTCATTCATTGGGAGGCGGCATGGCTGCCATGATAGCACACCTGAACAGGGTGGCAAGAGTAGCCATGTTCTCAGCTCCAACAGATTACAGTGATTATTTCAATAAGCCAGCCTTCTGGTTGTCAAAACAGCATCAGACCCCGCCTGATCATTTTTACGGTTTTGCACACGTGAAGGATGGAATCCAGAGGTATAAGGAAATATGGACCGATTTGGGGATGGATGCCTTCGGTCCGCTTATTAATATTGACAGCATTTCGGTATTCTATCCCACCACCCATATGCTTTCTACTCTGGAAACACCTGATCAACCGGCTGATTACCACGGGAGCGTGGTGGTGGATGCCAGCACCCCGAAGCTGCCTGATGGTACTCCGGTCTTCCGCAGAATATGGGAATATATGGGCTTCCCCGTGGTCATAATAGATCACGTTAAAAGGTCCTCGGAAATACCCGAAGGTTATTCGCTGGAGCAGAATTATCCGAATCCCTTCAACTCAACAACGGCATTTACGTTCAGTATTCCTGTCACCATCAGGATCCGCCTGGCAGTTATTGATGTGCTGGGCAATGAAATAGCCCTGCTCATTGACGGCGAAAAGTCTCAGGGTCTCTATACTGTGCACTTTGACGCTGAAAGATACAACCTTACGGCCGGTGTCTATTTCTACCGCATGAGCGCAGGCAAGTTTGTGAATATAAGGAAGATGATTTACCTGAAGTAGGGGGAAGGATGAGGTAAAGATAAAAACCTCCATAGTTTTGTCTTTGCCTCAGCCCGTCTGCCAATGCCGTTACCTGCCTTGCATTCAGCACACTTCTCCATAAAAGAATTGCATCTTATTTACGGCTGCATTAAATTATGACCGGAAATTACCGGTTACGGGAATCGCACGTAATTATTTGTAACTAACCAAAACCAGACGGGATTAATAATGAAGAGATTACTATTATTTACACTGCTTTTACTTACGGGAATATTATCCGCACAGGATAAATATTATCTGGGTGTAAACGGCGGAATCGCAAACGTGATCCACTATCCTGCAGGTATGGCTGTTACGCTGGAGGCAGGCTCCATACTCCCCAATAATCTTGAGGCCACCTTGTCCGTCAGCCTGATTAAATCCGAAACTGATATGACCGACCTGAACGATAAAGCCAGGTATATGCATATTCCCGTTATGATAGGCTTCAGATATTACTTCTGGAATAGCTTCATCAGGACTTATATGGGAGCTGAAATGGGCTTAAGTTATTTTAAGAACGATGTTTACCTGGTTACTACGGATGAAACCGTAAATCCCCCCGTTAAGACACTTACCAAGGATTCATATAAAGGCATATATTATGGCGTTGCTCCCAATCTGGGACTCATGCTGCCTGTTACAGGCGGAATCAGTCTCTGGGTCAACGGTAAGATCCATTTCCTTTCGGATTCTTACGGCCAGTATTCCAGTCTGAGTGCTGGTCTGCAGTTCCAGTTATAAATTATTCTTTCAGCGGCTTTCTACATTTTAATTTAATATAATTTCGGAGAAAATAATGAAAGTTAAGCTTTTTCTGCTCCTGGCTGCACTCTGCATGCTGGGTCAGTTAACTTTTGCACAAACCGCAAAGAACTCTTCAACCTTTTCCATTTCCGGCACCGTTGCCGATTCGGTTACCAAAAACAAACTACCAGGTGTGACCATTACACTGCTTTCCAGGGAGAGCGGCAAGGTCATTAAGGGGGTAATTTCCGACGATAAAGGATCCTTTAGGATAGATGATGCAGCACTGCAGGAATTCAGGATCAGATTTACAATTATAGGTTATGGAACTAAAATAATTGATTCACTGCACGCTGAAAAATCAAAGGAACTGAAACTTGGTACCGTTCTGCTGCCGCCTTCTTCCATACTGCTGTCAGAAGTTGAGATAAAGGGACAGCGGCCCATGATCGAATACAGGATGGATAAACAGGTAATTAACATGGATAAGGTCCCCGGCGCCAGCGGTTCGGTAACCGATGCACTGAAGAACACCGGATTAGTGGATGTGGACCCGCAGAGTAAAAAAATAAGTATCAGGGGAAGCCAGGGGGTTAATATACTCATTGACGGCAGACCTATGCCCATGGGCGCTGACCTGATTACCCAAATGCCCGCCTCAATGATCGACCAGGTGGAAATATCTACGCATGGTACCGCAAAGGATGATGCCGAAGGCGACGCTGCAACTATTAACCTGGTGACAAAAAAGGGGAATTCAGATAACTATAACGGTTCTGTTTCTCTCAATACCTCCACACAGGGAATGACTTTCGGCAGTGCTATGTTCAATTTTAAGAAGAGTACTTTAAATTTCTCCTCTTCTCTGATGGGGGGACTCGGTGCGATGGACTTTGAAAACTCCACCATGAGAACGAGCAGCAGCACACAGGTGCACCAGCAGAATAGCAACGGTGTCAATTCATTCAGCGGTTTTATGACCGGAATTAAACTGGGTGTGGATTACGATCCGGATCCCATAAACTCATTCTCTGTTACCGGAAGTTACTACCGGGTGAAAATGGATAATGATTTTAATACGGAGAATTATAACTATAACATCGAGAACCTGTTTACCTATTCATACAGTAATAAAAGCGCCAATAAAGGCACCTACGATAATTATGCATTTACCGCATACTATAAAAATAAAATTAATGACAAGGGATGCGAAATTTCTTCTGACGTGTTCTACTCAATCCTGGATAACGTCAATAACAGCGACCTGAATTCAGCATACAATTATGCAATGCTGACTCCGAAGCTGCAGAAAACAAACAATACTGTGGATAATAATACCGTGATCTTTAAAATAGATTATGTGAACCCTTCTGCCAGCATCGGTAAGTTTGACGCAGGTTACAGGTTTACTTTCAGGGACAGGGGTAATGACTACGTGAACCTGAACTATATGTACGGCTATTCAGGATGGGGTGACAGCCTAAGTCTGGGCAACTACTTCAAGTACAAAGAGAGCATCCACGCCGTATATGCAAATTATTCAAATAAAATCTGGATACTGGATTACAGACTCGGAGCCAGATTGGAGCAGACATTTGCCCACGGCGACCAGGTTACTTCCAACAGCAGCTTTGACATGGATTACCTCAGCTTTTTCCCTAATTTTACCTTGTCGTATAACTTCAGTCCCATGATGCAGATAACATTTAATACTGCCAGGAAAATTACGCGCCCACAGATGGACATGATTAACCCGTTTACACGCATAAGCGGTCCCAACAGCATCTCCAGGGGAAACCCGAAGCTGGACCCGACTTATGTATATCTCTATGAGTTCGGTCTCATGCCGGTTCTTAAGTTTTATTATACGTCCTCTACAGGAAGGCCCCAGAACATCTCGTCACTGGAAAATGACAGCATTATGGTGAGTTCCACCGTAAATACAATGAGCACAAAGACATACGGCGTTGAACTTAACCTGCCAATAATTAACAGTCCCCAGTACCCTGTCAAACTGCCTTCATGGCTGGGCATGATTAATATCAGCGCAACATACTTCAGGATGGAAGACAAGGCGGGTTACCTGAGTGAGAACTACGCATTTACACGCGACGTGTGGAGAATTTCTGCCAACAGCAGTCTGAACCTGTTGTGGGACGTCAATGCCATGATCTACTGCAGGTACACACCAAAATCGAAAGACTCAAGGAACGCTTATAATGGCTCTGTAAGTCTGGGATTATCGCTAACAAAGGAATTTCTGGAAAAGAAACTGCGCGTAAGCATATCTGGCAACGACCTGCTTGATTCCAGTGAAAGAATTTCAGAGACATGGGCTAACAGTTATTATATGTACAGCAGGGGATTCGTAAAGAACAGCCGCAGTGTTGCTCTTTCCATCACATGGATGTTCAACGATTTCAAGAACAAGCGCGAAAGACAGATAGATGACGGCCGCGACAAATCCGAAGGAGGCCTGTTCTAAGGCAATTATTAATAAATGAAAAATTAATATTCAGTATCATTTACAATGCCGGTCACATCATGTGACCGGCATTTTTTTTATGTATAAGCTATTGGGACTTAAAGGTTTCCAAACCCAGCCTGTTCTTTACTCCGCTTTCAGCGCCTGTACTATCCTTAGTTTTACCGCGTGCTGCAGTTTTATATTTACCCCGCTATACCGATAAAATTTACAAGTAAACGGCAATTCAGCCTTTACTTCACCAGCATCATCTTTCTGGTTTCTGTATAGCTGCCGGTCTGCAGGCGGTAAAAATAAATTCCGCTGGTATTCTGTCCCGCGTTCCATACGGCTCTGTGCAGACCAGCCTTCAGGTTTCCGTTTACCAGCACTGCTACCTCGCGTCCCAGTATGTCAAAAACCCTAAGCGATGCATTTCCGCCTTCCTTCATCAGGAATTCAATTGTAGTTGAAGGATTAAAAGGATTGGGATAGTTCTGGCTGAGTGAATATTCACCAGGCATCCTGCCTGTAAGTTCAACGCCGGAAGTCACAACCGGATACTTTGCCCTGAAGTTATCAAGATATACCGTGCCCGAATATGTGCTGCCAGAGACCTTCCCGGGAACGCTGTACTGGAGCTGGATCTCGACGCGTTTCAGCCTGATTGGGAAGTAAAGAGTTCCGCTGCCGAGTGCAGTGAACGATTTCATCGGCACCGGAATTGTGCTGAGTCCGTTCCTGTTGTTTATATAACCATAAGCCATGAACCTGAAAAGCTCATTATCAGGATTGGCAAAAATAAACGCCAGCTTGTGCTGAAGGGTATCAGTACCGGCATCGATGTAAAGCGTATCGGGTATTCCGTAGACGGGAATATCAGTATCCAGATAAAGCATGTTGAAAGTAGACGGATTGAAAACAAATTTGTAGTCTGCTTTCAGTGCTCCGCTGCCCTCGGTTTTATTCACCTGTGATATACTCAGTTTTGAATTCACTGTGTCGATATTGCTGCCTGTAAGCTTCCAGCCTGTAAGGTTTTCCATGCCCGTCAGAACCAAATTACCCTGTCCTATCTGAACAGTAATCAGGCTGGTATCGGTAATTCCGCCGGGGTAAGCAGCAATTACTTTAGTCTTCCCCTCACTCTTTCCAGAAAAAATGCCTAGTGAGTCCACGGTACCGATTGCAGGGTTTTCTGTGGACCATGAGACCTGGTTGTTTGAAACCGGGCGCTCCACATTATCTGCGTCAAAGCCGCGCAGCTTCATTGTTATTTTTGTCCTGGAATCTGCAACGGCTGTTTTTGGCAACAGAGTGATATGTGCTATATCCTTTACTGTAACAAGTGCTGAATCCTTAAAATTACCGCAGGTAACGCGGATATACCCCCTGGCAGAAGTGCCGGCAGCTGTAAAATTGCCGGAATTGTCAATTGTACCGAGTCCTGCCGGGACATCATATTTAACCTGCGACTGAACGATGGGCACCGGAATGTCATTTTTATCGGAACCCGCAATGCTGAATTTTATCTGTCCTCCCTTGTACACCTTTATCTTCTGAGGGTTAACGTTGATTTTGCTAAGAACATCAGCCTTTAGAGTGGATACTATCTGAATGCTGTTGCCAACAGGCCGTTCACCCGTGCCGTCAGAAGGGGAGTTGATCAGCTCATTTCTTACTACCATTGAGGCCGAACCGCCGCCGTCAAAATTCATGGCTTCGTAAACATTGAGCTTTTTAAGAAAATCCACTACTTCCCATACATTGAGCCCGGTGCTTGAGGTCTGCCTTCCGTCAATATTTACAAGGTAGAGCCTCGTCGTATCCTTATTGATGCCTATAAGCGAGCGCGGATCGCGGTTATAAAGCATGGGATCGTTGGGATCGATGGGTGCAATGTTTCCGTTCCTCATTATGAATGGGTGGCCTCCCACCAGATCCTTCAGCTGTTTTAGTTTGGGCGTAGCCCTGGTGTAAACCTTAACGGTATCACCTGCGTGCAGGCTGGCATTCAGGAACGCTGCAGCCGTGCCGGTTCCTGAGAGAACTATGCATCCCTTTACAAGGGGGAAATTGCCTGCTGATTGTGCAATGGAATCCACAACACAGAGTACAGTATCATTTACGTACCATTCACCAACCGGGTGCAGGGCCGCTTCCGTACCTGCAGCTGTAGTATTGGTTGATGAGCCGAACAGACTGTTGTACATGACCAGCTTATCTGCAGCGCGTGATTCATTCACGCCTGAAATGGCCAGCTTTGCTGCTTTAGTTGTAACAGAGCCGCTGAAAACCGGGGAAGTAAATTCAACAGAATTATCCCTGTTGAAGGCGACTGATGCATATAGCCCGTCAGTCCTTTCCCTGTGCAGTATCTCTCCGTTTAGAACCTGCATTTGTATGGGGTAGCCCAGACTGCCGCCCGAAAAGAAGTCGGAATTGACCGCGCCTATTACATAATGGCCGTCAAAATTTTTACGCAAGGACATTGAACTCGTCTTCTCGGCTCCGCCGTTCAGCTTGTCATTTGATTTGGCGGATTCCATCCTGACACCAGGATTCTTAAGATCTACTTCCAGCACGTTAATATTCAGAGGGAGTGCCGGTGCATTTATACGTATGAATTTTACTCCGGGGCCAACATTATAACTGGCGAGCGTATCCATTTGGTACTGTGCGTTTACAGCAGAAGCGGATAGAAAAGCTAAAAGGAACAGTAAAAATTTCTTCATCGTTATACCCATCCTGAAATTCTTTATAAATCGTTAATTTGACGATGGAAATTAACAAGGAAAACTGAAAAGTAAAAATTAAAAAGTGTAAATGTCTGAAAATAATACCGGGCCGGAAATTAAAAACCCGGTCACCCCTGAATGGGGGCAGACCGGGTAAGCGGAGTTATGTCAGGCTGAAAGAGGAAAATAGTTGCTATGAATGAATTGTCTCCTTATTCCCGAAAACCTCATTTATTATGAATCTTTCCTTGCCGTTCTCTGTGGTTCTTAGGGAATTCGTATATATTATACGGAAGCGGAAGCTGTTTCCAAGAACGCTAAGGATCTTTTCCCTGAGGGCTTCCTCATCCCTGGTGGAATAGTTTTCAGAGCGCACAATGTAAAAATCTGCACAGCCCTTTTTATCCTGTACAATCTGGGCTTTTACTACATTATAGGTATCATTGAATATGAGGTCGGCACTCACGGCCTTTGAATCATCTGAAAGGAGCAGGTAATCCTGAACCCGGCCGGCAATTTCTTTTACCACTCTTGAATTCCTGCCGCAAGGGCACCTGAATTCTGCCTTTTCAGGGATCACCAGGTCTCCTGTATCGTATCTGATAAGAGGGAATGCCTTGTTGTGATACTGCGTGCCTACAATCCTGCAGAAAGAGCTTCCATGTCCTTCCTTCAGTAATTCCACAAAAGAGAAGGTTTCATCAATGTGCAGGTTCGAATGTTCACATTCAAAGATATTGGCCACCCCTTCAGTAAGTCCGTACAACTGCCTTACCTTGCAGCCGAAAACGTCCTCTATATTGGATTTCTGGTTTTTAAGCAGCAATTCCGAACTGGTGGTAATAACAGATAGATTAAGGCTCCGGGCCAGTTCAACGAGGTTGTTTTCCTGAATGAGACCGGCGAACAGGTTCAGGACAGAAGGATAGCCATGAAGCCAGTGTATCCTGCTCTTTTTAATTTCACGCAGGTACAGCTCCACTGTCCTGCCGTCCAGGTGCACAAGCGAAAGAAGCAGCTGCCTGGTTGTATATGACCTTATCCAGAAGGGCGGTTTGTTCTGGTCCTTTACCAGCAGATTCTTTCCCATGAAATATGCGCACCAGTCGTTAAACCCGAGTCCGTGTATCATCCTGAATTTCCAGAAAACAGCCCACTGGTGGTAGATAAACTCACGGCTGACAGGTATTTTCAGTGCTGAACCCGTTGTGCCGCCGGTTGTAAGGTATGAGTCGAGATGCCGGGGGTTAAAGAGTTCATTAAAAGATGTCCTTAGCGTCTGCTTGGAAATAACAGGCAGATTATAAAAGTTGTGTGCGTATTTTGTCTTATAGAAAGGGGCTTCCTCAAGCAGCGTCTGCAGTTCCTGGAGCCTGAGAGTCTGGTGTTCGGGTCTGTCGGCTTTTTTATAATCGTCAAGGATCCTGAAAAATTCTTTTGTATATCTTTTCCTGAATATTAAAAAACCATAGAGGTTAACTACCAGGAATTTTAAAAAATAGGGGAGTCTCATATAAATACTTTTCATAGCAATCCAATCTGTTTGACAAGAAATGAAACATATACAAATGCGGTTCCTGCATCTGCAGCACCTGCTGCCGGGCAGAAGGATAATCTACCGCATGTCCTTAAAAAATGTGTCCCTTAAAAAAGATATGAATTGTTGCTGTATAGCACTGTGATGTAAATCAAAATGGTCATACAGATCCGGCTGGTTCAGGGAGGATTATCTTAGGCGACTGCTGCTGATGATCTGCCCCCGGTAACTGGAAAATATTCCTGATTTGGATACAAAGCCCACGTATTTTTTCTGGTCGTCAACAACAGGGAGGTTCCAGGCTCCCGTATCGTCAAACTTTTTCATGACCGAGCTCATTTCCTCGCTGATCTCTACTATTGCCTGGGGCCTGTTCATCAGTTCAACGGCCAGCATATCGCGGTAGCTTTCCAGTTCAAAAAGCAGTTCGCGTATGCTTTCCAGTGAAATTATGCCGAGGAGTTTATTTTCCTCGTCAACAACCGGGAAAAGGTTTCTTTTGGAGTGTGAAATGGTCTGTACCAGGTCGTGTATAGTTGCATGGCTTTTTATTGCCTGAAAATCGGTTTCAATAAGCTCCGATGTGCTGATGAGGCGCAGAATATTCCTGTCCCTGGTATCGAGAAACCCGCTCCGGGCAAGTTCTTTTGTATCCATGGAATATGGCTCGAAATGGTTGACTATGGCATAGGTAAGTGCCGACACAATCATAAGGGGTATCATCAGGCCGTAGCCCCCGGTTACCTCGGCAATGAGGAATATGCCGGTCAGGGGAGCGTACATCACTCCGCTCATGATGCCTGCCATACCGACAATGGTGAAATTATTAACAGGAAGGTTGGAAATATTAAGCAGGTTCACTAATCTGGAAAAACTATATCCCAGGTATGCCCCTACAAAAAGGGAAGGGGCAAAATTACCGCCGTTTCCGCCGCTGCCCAGCGTAAAGCCCGTGGCAATTACCTTGATCAGCGAAATGACGCCCACGAAGGCGATTACAAACCATTCATTATGCCTGAACTCATAAAAGAGGCTGCGTTCAAACAGCTTATCAGTATTGCCGCTCGTAAGGACCATTATGCTGGAATATCCTTCCCCCAGCAGTGAGGGGAAAAGGAATACCAGAAGCGACAGCATGGCTCCGCCCACGACTGCCTTCAGGTAGTTGCGGCTCTGAAGGGGCTTGAACATATCCTCGATCCTGTAGAACATCCTGGCATAATAAAGGGAAACGATTCCCGTAAGTATGCCAAGGGCCAGATAGTAAGGCACGTTCATATAATTAAAAACAGGCACCATCTTAAATGTAAGCAGTATCCGTTCCTGGAGTATTATCTCAGAGCAGAGCGCACCGGTTGCGGCTGCAATGATAAGGGGAATAAAGGAAGTAATGGTTACCTCAGAGATCAGAACCTCCAGGGCAAACATCACGCCTGCAATAGGAGCGTTGAATACCGCTGCAATTCCTGCGGCAGCACCGCAGCCTATCAGCAGCGTCCTGTCCCTGTAATCAATCAGATTTATCCTACTGTAGTTGGATCCGATGGCAGAACCAGTGACTACTATAGGAGCTTCGAGGCCTGCCGAGCCTCCGAAGCCGACAGTCAGTGCGCTCGTAATAATGTGGGAATACATGGTCGAGCGCTCTATGAGTCCCGATCTTCGGGCAATAGTGCTTAGTATATGCGCTGCTCCGCGCCCGAAGTTGCCTTTAAGGAATATTTTTATGTATGCCACCGTAAGCACTATACCGATAACCGGAAAGACGAGAATAATATATTTCTGTGCGCTGAAGCCGTAATCCTGGGTAAGCAGGGAGTGGATAAGATGCACCACGGATTTCAGCAGAACGGCCGCAAGTCCGGCTGTCAACCCTACAATTATGCTTGAAATTATAAGGAACTGCCGGCTGCTCAGGTGTTTTTTTAACCAGAGGATGACAGTTTTATATAAATTAAGAAATCTCATTAAGTAAGCCGCCCTTACTTCATAAATCCGTGTCCGGCCATAGTAAACATGAATGTCCGTCACCCGGAATATTAGTTTATCTTCGCAACTGTTCTTATAATTTAAAAATAAAAATGAAACATTACAGATAAATCCGGACTCGCCGGAAGGGAAAGTTAATGAATTATAAAAGGAATAGTGCGGCTTTGCTTCAGATGAGTCTGTCCGGCATGGTAAAATAAAATGCAGTGCCCCTGTCAGCTTCGGATTCCAGCCAGATTCGCCCGCCGTGTCTTTCGACTATCTTTTTGCAGATAGCAAGCCCAATGCCTGTTCCCGGATATGAGTCGCGGTCATGCAGTCTCTGGAACAGCAGGAATATACGGCTGAAGTACTGCGGGTCGATGCCGATTCCATTATCCGTGATGCTGAATATCCATTCGTTGGTGCCGCGTTCGGTCTTAATTTCTATTTCGGGGTTTTTTGCGGTGCGGAATTTCAGCGCATTTGACAGCAGGTTCTGCAGCAGCTGTCTGAATTGTGTGGGATCTGCAGAAATAACCGGCAGATGGCCGGTTTTAATAGTGGCTTTATTTTCCTCAATGGAAATTTTAAGGTCATCGAGCACTTCATCCAGAATGTCGTTGCAGTCCACCATTTCAAAGGCCCTTGCCTTTGTTGTAATTCTGGAGTATGCAAGCAGGTCCTTTATAAGGGTCTGCATCCTGATTGAGCCGTCCACCGCATAGTTAATGAACTCCCTGGCAGTTTCATCCAGCTGTTCCTGGTATTTCTTTGCCAGAAGCTGTGTATAGCTGGAAATCATCCTGAGGGGTTCCTGCAGGTCGTGTGAAGCCACGTATGCAAACTGTTCCAGTTCCTTGTTGGAGGCTTCCAGCTTGGAGATTGTCTGGGTAAGTTTTTCCTCCACTTTCTTTCTGTCGGTAATATCCCTGAAAATACTAAGCAGGAGCCGCGGATTTCCATCCATTTCCAGCAGGTTATTGGAGACTTCGAACCAGCGGTGCCAGCCGTTCCAGAGGATAAATTCCTCCTCATAGCGGGGGACGATACTGCCGGATGATATCCTGCGGATGGCCTTGAGAAGCTTCTCGTCCTGCTCGCTTTTATAAATATCCGTAAACAGCCTGCCTTCCAGCTCTTCCTTCGGTTTATCCACCATTTTGCAGAAAGCTTCATTTACCAGCCTGATTATGCCGCCGGAGTCTATAAGGCGCATTCCGTCAAAGGAATATTCCCACACGTTACGGAATTGCATTTCCGACTCTCTGAGAGCATATTCTGCCTGTTTCAGCCTCGCATTCTCGGCTTCCAGATCGGACAGCCTCTTTTTCAGGTCAATAATCTGCTCAGTAAGCTGGGAGTTTATGCTGCCTGGGATTGTGCCGGTACCTGGATCAGGAAAATTATCTTCTTGCATAAAGGCTCCAGGTTCCGGAGAATTTAAAAATGTACTTTGCCAAAAAAAACTTCATGCTTGTTAAATAACTATTGAAAATAATACATATAAAATGAAATATCAATTCCCTTTAACAGGCAGTAGTGAAAGGTGTGGTGAAAGGACAGGTAAAGAAACAAGGTATAGCAGGCAACCCCCGGAATCCGGGGGTTGCTAAAATTTCTTTGGGGGAATTATCCCTTTGCCATTTCCAGGGCTCTGGTGAAGAGAATGCTGTTTTCCAGGAACACGTGCTTGTGCAGGTCCTTTTCAAATTCTTCCAGTTCTCTGTATGTGAGTGCAAATGTAGTGCAGGCGTCTGCTGGCAAAGTATAATTTTCTGTCAGATGTCTGATCTTTTCAAGGATTTCACCGGCGTTGTCGTGCTCGTAGATCATTGCCCTGATGGGTGCTCCTATCCCGGCAAGCTGTCCCAGATCCTTGTCACTACCGGATTTCTTTATTTCCGTCAGCTGGCTGATCATGGGGAAGAGGATCACTTCTTCTTTCTCCATGTGAGCTAAAAGTTCTCTGCTTATTGCAGCAAACAATCCGGCGACCTCATGTATGTAGGGATGCCTGCTCCCATGTGCATTCACCACCTTGCTAAGGTGCGCCGCAGTCTGAGGAATGGCCGTTTTCACATATGCATGATGATTGTTTACTATATATTGCGCAAGGTAATCAGGTTCCCAAAGGCTGTATCTGTTGATTTCCTGGCTGCCTTTTTCTATGGCAGTTTCCAGTTCAGCCGAGAGAGCATCCATATCTATGCCTTTTTCGCGGCATGCTTCTTCGATGGGACGATTGCCTTTGCAGCAGAAATCTATGCCGTATTTTTCAAAAACCTCTGCGGTTTTGTAGTTCTCTGTGACCAGATTTTTAATTATTAATTTGCCGAAACCGCTGCGGGCTTCCGATTCCTGAACTCTGTTTTCCATGTCTATTACTTTCCTTTTTATAATATAAACTCTATATTCAGACTAAAAGTTCCGAATTAAAGTTACTCATTTTGATGCATTATGTCAAGAGGAAAATAAGATGGTATATCCTTTTGATGGTTTTGTCAAAATTTCAGCGGAAGATCTGGCCTGAGCAAAGGGTGTGACAGAGCATATTTGCCTGAATGGCAAATCAGTGCGGGAATGTCCGGGGGAGGAAGTTAAAACTTAAAAAGAATTCTTTCATTTTATTTGGCAAAGTTTATATTTGAATGTTCATTTTTAATGACCAAGCAGAAGGTTTACAATGGATTATTTGGATGAATACTTGCTGCTGCAGAAGAACTTCAATCTGACTGAAGATTATATCTGCATTTCCGCGCTGGATCTGAACATATATAACATACCCTTCGGATCGGGCGGATATTACACACTTCCCGGTGTTGGGGATGAGATTGTAGCTGATGAGCTGGGTAAGAATGGAACCGTATGGGGGGAGCAGGATACGGATTGCATTTCCAAAACCCGCAATATCTTTGACATACCGGACCAGTCAATAGGAGTAAACAGCTCATTCCGGTATATCCTGCTGAAGGGCAGGTCCCGTAAAAAATCCGAGGGTGTCATTTTTCTTTTCCACGGCCTGAACGAAAAGGCGTGGGATAAATATCTAGTGTGGGCCGCAAGGCTGCAGAGACTCACCGGTAAGGCGGTTATACTATTCCCCATCACTTTCCATATGAACAGGGTACCCGATTGCTGGAGCAACGCCCGCCTGATGAACGAAATATCGGAGGAAAGGAAGCTTAAATATCCGGGACTTGCATGTTCTTCCTTTGCGAATGCAGCTATCAGTACACGGCTGTCACTCAAACCGCACCGTTTCTTTTTTTCAGGATTCCAGACCTACTATGACATAATGCGGCTTATTGGACAAATAAAATCGGGAACCAACCAGTTTATTAGTCCCGGAGCCTCGATCGATCTGTTCGGCTATTCAATTGGCGCTTTCCTTTCAGAGATACTTTTCCTGGCAGATTCTTATGATAATTTGAGCAGCTCCCGGCTCTTTCTTTTCTGCGGAGGCACCACGACGGACAAATTCCAGCCCGTCACTAAGACAATCATGGATAGTGCGGCATACGAGCAATTCAGCTCCTTCTACATGAAGAAATATGAAGATGAGGTATGTGCAAACAGTATCATGAAGGCCTTTTACAGCAATCCGCTGCCTGAGGCCGTGGCCTTTCAGGCCATGCTGAATTCACAGAAATTGGTTGAATACCGCACCGGCAGATTCAGCAGGCTGAAGGACAGGATATTTGCGATTCCGCTGAAACAGGATTCCGTAATTCCAGCCGGCAGTGTAGTTGAGACCCTGAGGTGCGGCAGTGCAGATTTACCTGTGAGAGTGGAGGTAATGGATTATCCCTATAAATACTCGCACGAGACCCCTTTCCCTATGAAAGGGAACAGGCAGGAGACGGAGCATTATTTCTCCGCCACCTTCAGCCGCGTAGCAGAATTTTTCGAATAAAATGGGGAGGCAAAGCCGTTAAATAAAATAACAGTGTCCATGCCGCCGTAATGGATTATGCCCGATAATAGAATTATCACAGCCCTCTATGTACCGGGGATAAGTGCCACCGGCTCTGTGCTTATGGAGCTGACCCTGTCTTTACTTAATGGGAGGGTAAAATAAAACGTGGTGCCCTGCTCAGGTTCCGACTCCAGCCAGATGCGGCCCCCGTGCCGTTCCACGATCTTCTTGCAGATTGCCAGGCCAATTCCTGTGCCCGGGTATTTTTCCTTCTCATGGAGTCTCTGAAAGAGCATGAATATCCTGTCGAAGAACTGTTGTTCAATGCCTATGCCGTTATCGCTGACGCTGAAGATCCAGTCCCTCTGGTTTCTGACGGCCCGGATGTGGATTTCGGGGTTCCTGTCCCCGCGGAATTTAATTCCATTAATTATAAGGTTCTGCAGCAGCTGGCGTATCTGTGTGGGATCTCCCAGTATTTCAGGCATGTTTTCGTGTGTAATCACGGCCCTGTTCTCAGAGATGATTAGCTGCAGGTCGGATAGTATGTCATAAATGATTTCATTGCAGTCGATTGCTTCAAACGGTTTGGCCTTGCTGGTAACCCTTGAATACTTCAGCAGATCCCTTATGAGAATCTGCATTCTCCGGGCGCCGTCTACAGCAAACTCTATATATTCATTTGCCTTTTCATCCAGCTTACCCTTGTACCTGTTTGCCAGAAGCTGTGTATAGCTGGAAACCATCCGGATAGGCTCCTGCAGGTCATGCGAAGCGACGTAGGCGAACTGTTCGAGCTCATTATTTGAGCGCTCAAGCTCCAGAAGCAGGTGTTTCAGCTTTTCCTCATTATCCTTGATTTCGGTAATGTCAACATTGGTAACAATGGCCCCAAGTATTTTGCCGTCGCGCAGTATGGGCACTGAAGAATTCAGAATGGTCTTATATGTACCATCGAAGCATTCAATAAGCAGCTCCTCATTCAGTATGGTTTCACCCCTTGCAGCCTTTAGCGATGCCCATTCTTGTTCAGGAATCCTTTCCCCGTTGCTCGTCCACCAGGCCTTATAATCTGCAAAGCCGGTCTTTTCGTCAAATTTCAATCCGCCCCAGATTTTCTTCACCATGTGGTTTGCGATGATGAGTCTGGATTTATCATCCATTACCCAGACACCCACGGGAATGAACTCAAGCACATCCCTGAGCAGCGCTTCTTTTTCAGCCAGCTGTGCTTCAGCCTGCCTGCGTTCCTCTATTTCGTGCATTTTGTGCTGGTATAATCTTGCATTGGTTATGGCCATTGCAGAAATGTCTGCTATCTGCTGAAGGAACATCTGGTCCTCCAGCGTATAAGGAGGGTTTTCCTTATTATTACGCGTTAGAATAAGAACGCCGATTACCTTCCCCTGAGCGCGAAGGGGCACAGCCAGAAAACTGAAGACAGGGAAGTTATTAAGGAAATTATGTTCCTTTATTTTCAGTATCTGTTTGAGCTTCGTGTTGTCGAAGGATGGGATCAGCAGGGGATTTCCCTCGGCAAAATGCCCCGGCATTTCCATCTCAGGCATTATTTCGGCGTTTGAGAAGGATTCCCGCAGGCGTTTCATTACGGCTTCATCCGGATTATGAAATTTGAATGACTCCAGCCTGGTATCATTTTCAGCAATAATGTGTATTATGCACGTGTCCCCGATATACTCAGCAGTGCGCCTGACAGTCTTTTCAACCAGTGCCTTGCAGTCGAAGCTAAGATCGTCGAATTCTTTTGATATTGCAGACAGGAGCTCCATGTGTTTCAGCTCGTCCTGGAGTTTCTTCTCAGTCTTGATCCTCTCAAGTATATCCCGCCAGGTTACAACTATCCCGTTCTGCAGTTTGCTGATGCGGCTGTCGTAAACGCTGATAATGCCTGATTTATCCCTGGGATTCTCGTAGAAAAAATATTCTTTTATTTTAGGCAGGCCGGTTTCCATGACCTCACAATAGTCGTCAAATATTCCGTTATTTTTGTATTCGGGGAGCAGGGATAAGAGTTTGTTGCCAACGATTTTATCGCGCGGAAGCTGGAGTGACCTGCAGCCAGACTCATTGATATATTCGTAAACAAAATCCACTACTTTCCCCAGGTGGTTGCGCCTGGCCCTGAAGATTACGAAGGAATCAATCATGGTTTCAATTGATGTCTGTATCAGTTTATCGCGGTATCTTATCTCGGCGTGCTTCTGTTCTGAAATATCGCTCAGAGTTGAACGTATCTGCAGACTCCCATTGTCATTACAGGGTATGGGAATGCTTTCCAGCAGGGCAAAGAACTGGCTGCCATTGCGCCTTTTGAATTTCAGCTCACAAATCTGCCTTTCTCCGGATTTCAATATTTTTACCCGGTGCGAATAGAAGGTATTATGGTATCCGGGGGCAATCAGACCTGCCAATGGTCTCTGTATCATCTGTGACTTTGAAACGCCCAGCAGCTTTGCCGCCGTGAGGTTGGCTTCCATGATAATGAAACTGTTATCGAAGGTGAAATAACCGACGGGAGCCGAATCATACAGCTCCAGGTATTTCATGTGTTCCTCTTCAAGCCTTTGCCTGGACTTATGCAGTTCATCATTCTGGATTTTGAGCTCAGCAAGGAGCTGGTCCAGATGGGTTGCAACCGTACTTGGCTCACGTTCGGTGCCTTGCAGTATCCTGTGGATCTTGTCCAGCAGAGAACCGTCCTGAGGAACAGCCGTTGTATCATTATTCATATTTCTTCCAGATGGTTACAAAATAATAAGCCATAATTCTGAAAGCGGAATGCAGCAATAATTGTTCAGTTTGAACGTTAATATAAGAGGATTATAGAAAAAATCAAGCTTATTTAGCATTTGGGGTGCGAAATGAATAAAAAAGACGGGGAATTTGCAGGCGCGAATTCCCTGTAAAATGAGTCTGTAGTTGAATGCTTAGTAGACTGCCATTTCATCCCTTTTGACTGACCTCTGATAATCCTTCTTCCAGAGCAGATGCATGCCGCAGATACGGCAGTCACGCCAGGCCCCGGCCTTTATGATATCGAGATTAATATAGCGTCCCTGGAAATCGAGGATAAGGTAGCATCCGTATTCCTTATGGTAAAAGATGTTGAATGTTTCATCGAAATCCAGCTCCTTAAAGGGCCGTTTCTTCACCTCGTACACATTTTCGCCCGCGTGTTTACAGAGAAAAAAATCGGTACCGACTATCTTTTCCATCGCAGCTCCTCATTAAATTCATAATATCAGAACCCTCAATTAAATTCTTATACAAATAACGGGCTAAAATCAAATTTTATTTATAAAATGTATTTACTTTGTGAGCGGAATCAAAACGAAAACGTCCATAGTCTGATGA
>JBLMZM010000365.1:0-2893 GCA_050258815.1 Ignavibacteriales bacterium | reverse complement strand
CGCTTTGTCCCTTGCTTAATAATTCCTTAATTACGGATGCGCTGTATACTTTAAGCTGTTCTGTTGCTGCAAACGTTCTTAATGAACCGGTCTGGAACAGTACGCGCCTATCGTTGCTTAAAATGGATAAATCGGGACCATCAAACCTAAGCTTCAGGAAATTACCTGACTGGCTGAGGATGGACTGGAACTGTGCAGAAGTCATGGTGACTGATTGTAAAACAGGGCCAAACAACTTATCTGCTTCTTCCTTTAAGAATACCTTCCCGGCCACAGTTTGTGCAACGGATACTTTGCAGCCCAAAGCTAAAAAAAACACAAGAAATAAAAAAGTACTGAGGTTCAGTTTTTTCATGTTATACACCTTTTGATTATAAAGAAATTGAATAATTAGTAACAAGTCTGCTGATTTTGATAACTTCAGCGCCCGGGTATAAATACTATTTGAGAATTTTATTCACGAATACATACCTGATAAGCTGGGATGTGTTCATGACTTTAAATTTCTTCATCAGGGCACCACGGTAGCTGTCTATTGTTTTTTTACTGAGGCACAATCTTTCTGCAATTTCCTGGCTTTGCATGCCTTCGCAAATTAATCGCAGTGTTTCAAGCTCATTAGTTGTCAGGGCTGCATTGATATGCGATTTAGTCTTCATTTTTTCTTTATACCTGGAGCTTATTGCGAGGAGTTTTTCCTCATTGTAAGCTTTGCCAAAGTATCTTTCACCGCTGTTTACTTTTTCAATCGCGAGTACAAGATCACCCTTTGCAACGGATTTATTTATCAGGCCAAGGGCTCCAACCTTCAAAGCTTTATAAACATATTCGTCAGAGTCATTGACCGACAGAAAGAGTATTTTTGCGGATTTATCTCTTGCCAGTATTTTTTCTGCGGCTTCAATACCCGTAAGGAGGGGCATGGAGATATCCGTTACAACGACATCCGGTGTGCATTCAAAATACCTGTTTATCAGTTCGCGTCCGTTGCTGGCATCTCCTACAATATATATACCCGGGCAATTTTCAAGGAGGCTGGCGATTCCATTTCGCACAAGGTTGTGATCGTCAGCTAAGACTATTCTTATTTGGCTATTGGCCATAATTCAGGTTCTCCAAAGGGAAATTAATCATTATTATTGTTCCTTCCATGGGTGAAGAACTGATCTTGAATGTCCCCCCATGGATTTCGGCTCTTTCTTTCATATTTCTTATGCCCATGCCCCTGCTTTGAGTATCACCCCTGGAATTAAATCCCATTCCGTCATCTGAAATCAGCAGGCGCAGGGCGTCATGTTTTTTTATCAGCTGAATACTAAATTCATTTGCTTTAGAATGCTTGACAATGTTATTTACTGCTTCCTGAATAATCCTGTAGATGCTTATTTCAAGCTTAAGGTCAAGTCTGCCCTCGATATCAATAAAGTCCAGGCTTCCGTTTACGGAGCTTTGCAGGTCAACAGTTTCTATAAGCTTAATCAGGGAGGAATATAGCCCAATTTCCTCTAATGTGCTCGGTATAAGCGAATGGGCGATAGTCTTTACATCCCTTGAAATATCTTCAATAAGCCGGGAATTCTTCTGAAATACGTGTGAATCTTCGGGAATATCCAGGCTGCTCATATCCTTCTGCAGGCCGAGCTTCAGGAGAACCAGCTTCTGTCCAATGTCGTCATGGAGTTCCCGGGCAATTCTCTTCCGTTCATCTTCAATTTGTTCCTGCAGGTATCGTGAAAACTCCTTTAATTCTGTCTGTGAATTTTTTAATTCCTTTTCCTTCAGTTTAAGCTCCGTAACATCATGCATGTATACCTGTGCTATATCCAGGTAGCTTATGCCTTTTACCAGCACCGAGTAATATCTGTCCGAAAAATAAAAATCGAGCACCGATTCCTTATTCTCTTTTATAAGCACCTCAGGTTCAATATCAAGTGCAGGCAGAATATTGCTTACAGGTTTGCCTATGAGCTGTTCGAGGCCCTGGCTTCTGGCGGCGGGATTGATGAAGATTATTTCTCCCGAATGATTAATCCGCAAAACCGGATCGGGATCAAGTTCCGCAAATATTGCCATCAGGCGTATATTCCTGGATTCAATCTGACTTTTTTCCAGGAGGATCTTCTTTTGCTGCGGCAGGACTGTGTTGCGCATTGCAAGTAAAAAAATGGCGATTAACAGCAGCGCTGTAAATATGGAAAAAAACACGGGATTTCTGAAATCGCACAGAAGTGAAAAATACTCGGCAATCTCTTCAGAGAGAGCAGAATTGAAAATAACTAAAATAAGCGGCATATCAGATCTTCAGGGTATTAACGAACATTTCAACAAATTTCCTGCCCTTTACCGGCGACTTTACAGCCTGATTTACCTGGTCGATGGCGCTATAGATAGTATCCTCAGAGACATCCGGGAGCTTTTCCTGGATCTCCTTGAAAAGAAAGTATTTATCCTGATATTCAATAGAGTAGATATATTTATCTCCTAAAGTTTTATTCAGGATTGTTCTTATTGCACTTTTTTCCATACCAATCCTTGAGCAAATTTTAATCGCAAATATAGAGTAAAATTTCTTAAAGTAAATTGGTATTAATACTATATTTTAGAAAAACCTCGTTTTTAGGCTGAAAACGAAGAAATTTAGCCTCAAAAGACAAATTTTGAAGGATTTTAAATAGTATTAATACCATGCATAGTATTAATACCATGCCTTTCCCATGCAAAAGCGTTGCCTGTTAAAATATTTATGGCTGTAATAGTTTATAAAACAACAACTTACGGCGCGGCAAATTCTGAAAATAAAAATATAGTATTTATACCAATTTACTTTTTTCTCTAATGTTATAACTTTCACCCTGAAATTATTCAGACTATTGTATTACAAAATGCTGAAGAG
>JBLMZM010000364.1:0-36695 GCA_050258815.1 Ignavibacteriales bacterium | reverse complement strand
TCTGTTGCAAGAAGATTCCTTGAAGAATTCGGAATCACTGTTGGCAGTTTTGTGGAAAACGTCGGGGGAATATATCCAAAAGAAAATTTTGCAAAGAAACTTTTTGATAATGACCTGGCTGAAGGGTTCGATGCATGGGAGTTGTCACAGGAAGCCGACAAGAGTGACGTAAGGGTTCTGGATCAGCAGCAGGAGGAAAAGATCATCCGGAAAATAAAAACCGCTAAAAAGAAGGGCGATACGCTGGGTGGCAGTTTTTATGTAATAGCTACGGGAGTACCTCCGGGACTTGGAAGCTTTGTACATTATGACAAGAAGCTGAGTGCTGAACTGGCATTTTCCATTATGTCAATAAATGCAATGAAGGGTATAGAGATAGGCGGGGGGTTCACCGCCGGAGATGTATATGGTTCCGAATTTCATGATGGAATTATTATGCAGGATGAGCAGTTAACCCGGAAATCCAATAATGCCGGAGGAATTGAAGGCGGAATATCAACCGGTCTGCCTATTATAGTACGTGGCGCCATGAAACCGATCGCCACACTTATGTCGCCAATGGATACAGTTGATCTTTCGACAATGCAGACTGTGGAGGCACGCAGGGAAAGAAGTGATTTTACAGCTGTTCCGGCGTGTGCTGTAATTGCAGAATCTATGATGGCCTGGTCCCTTGCCAAGTACTTTCTGGAAAAATTTGGTGGTGATTCAATTGAGGAAACCAGGGATAATTATTCTTCTTATGTGAAAAAATTAAATAAGAGAATAGCCAGGAATTTTAAGGCTTAAGAGTTATTGTCAATCAGAGGATAAGTAATGCTGAAGATGCACCGTTTTGTTTTTAATGCTTTTGCTGAGAACACTTACATTATCTCAGATGAAGAATCCGGGGAAGCGATTGTAGTTGATCCCGGGTGTAGCAATACAAAGGAAAAAGAGCAGCTGGATATATTTATCCGTTCCGGTAAACTGACTTTAAAAGCTCTTGTCAATACTCATTGCCACATTGACCACATCCTTGGTAATGCATATATTAAGGGAAAGTATAACACACAATTCATGGCCCCTGAAGAAGATTTGTTTATGCTTGATCTGATGTTGAAAGAGGCGGGAAATATGGGGTTCAGGATGGAGAAATCCCCCCGTCCGGACGTATTCATCACTGAAGATCTGGATTTTAAGCTTGGGAACTATGATGTTAAGTTTTTATTTACTCCGGGCCACAGTCCCGGGGGATACTGTATATATTTCCCAAGTGCAAGGTTTTGTATTACCGGAGATGTTCTTTTCAGGCAGGGAATCGGAAGGACAGATCTTTGGGGGGGCAGTTATGATGATTTAATAAGTTCCATTGAAACCAAACTATTTACTTTACCTGATGATACTCTGATATTTCCGGGACATGGAGAGGAAAGCACCATCGGCTTTGAAAAGACCAGCAATCCTTTTTTGTCGTAACTTGTTGTTGACATAAAAGGTTGGTTTCGATATATTCATGTGGTTACTTTACCCAACAAACAATCGGGGAATATCGATGGATAATAGATACCTTATTGAAAAGGACGGAAAGTTAAAGTACATATTTATTGCAGGCATTCTGATTCTTTATATTATTCTGTTCGAATTTATCCTTCCCGTAAATAAAATTCTGCCTAAACCCTCTCTGCTTTATGAAACCTTTTTTTCCCTGCAGGTTCACTATAACCTGATAATTAATGCCCTTTATAGCGTCTCCGGAATATATATTCCTATGCTGGCAGCATATTTGTGTTTGTATTTATTCGCCGGTTGGATAATCCGGATACTAAGGAGCCCGGGGATATTTGCTGCATTTCTTAAGATCATCAAGTATTTTCCGATTCCGGGATTTGTTGTTATCTATGCTTACTGGTTTCCGCAATCTAATATTTCAGAGCTATTCTTTACTCTTATCATTTCACTAGTTTACCTATTCGGCAGATTAAAAAAAGAAACTCCCCGTACAAGGCAGGAGTATATTGACCCTTTTATCTCAGTTGGAGCAGACCATACCTTTATAAATAAAAATATTATATGGAAAAGTTCTCAGCCTGCTGTTTTCGGTTCTCTCCGGAGATTGAATTTTTATCTTTGGTCTGTAATGCTTTTTTTTGAATATGTAAAGGGGGCAATGGGAATCGGTAATATTTACAGACTTGCCCTGAGTTATCAGGATCTGTCGGCACTCATCGCAGTTTCCATAATAATATGCCTGATCATTTTTGTTGCGGATCAGATCATTAAACTGCTTAATATCAAATTAATTGAATGGGAGTCCTGATTGAGTGAAACTAAAACATTACTGAAAGTAACCGATCTGGTCAAGGAAAGTAATGAATCTTCCGGAGCAAGATTCCGTTTACTTGAAAATATCAGCTTTACGGTACAACAAGGTGAAATAGTTACAATATTAGCTCCCCCAAAGGCCGGGAAGAGTACTTTGCTTAAGCTGATATGCGGAATTGAAAAACCAGATTCGGGTACAGTCCAATTTATCCAGTCTGATCCCCTGAATTATAATCCAAACGCAATCTACCTGCCCTCCGAACCATCTTCGTTACCCTGGCTTTCTGTGCGGGGGAACATAGAGCTAATGTTAAAGCTCAGGGGTACGTATACACGGGAGGCAAGCTCAAAAGCGTTGGACTATGCGAAGCTGGTTGGTCTGGACGGATATGACGACCATATTCCTCATAACAGCAGCATTGGTTTCCGGTTCAGGATTTCTTTAGCAAGTGCCTTGGCTGCAATGCCAAAGAGTCTCCTTATTGATGAACCGCTCAATTTAGTGTCGCATAGGGGCAGGGATGAAATTTATAATATGATTTGCAGGCTAAAAGAACAAACAGGAATTACAATAATATGGGCCTGCTCAGGAGTAAAAGAAGCACTCATTCTATCTGACAGGATTTTGGTGATGGGGAAAAATCCCGGGAGAATTCTAAAAGAATTTTCCGTTGCTGCAAGCGGTACAAGAAGGGAGATGCTGCCGGAATCAGATAGGTATGCTGCTCTCAGAAAAGAAATTAGCCAGATATATGAGATGAGCTGAAATTGTACTGATTGGATTTAAAGGGCAGAAATTTAGTATTATATATAAAATAACAAAATATTTACGATAATCCTGGTAGTCTATGAAAGATAAAATCCAGAAGCTGTTAGAGCTTAAGAAAGAGGCCCTCCTTGGAGGCGGTGAAGATAAGATTAAGAGCCAGCACGAAAAGGGGAAGCTAACGGCCAGGGAAAGAATTGAGCTTCTTGTTGATGAAGGTAGTTTTGAGGAAGTCGATATTTTTGTAAAGCACCGCTGTGTAGATTTTGGAATTAGTAAAATGCAGTATCCGGGAGACGGAGTGGTGACCGGATTTGCAAAGATAGAAGGCAGACCAGTTGCACTTTTCAGCCAGGATTTTACAGTATTCGGAGGATCTCTTTCTGAAACGCACGCTGAAAAAATCTGTAAGGTCATGGATATGGCACTGAAGGTGGGAATCCCGGTCATTGGACTTAATGATTCCGGTGGTGCAAGGATACAGGAGGGAGTGGTAAGTCTGGGTGGTTATGCAGAGATATTCTTAAGGAATACTCTTGCTTCCGGAGTAATACCACAGATTTCTGCAATATTGGGACCCTGTGCCGGAGGCGCCGTTTATTCGCCGGCAATAACCGATTTTGTTTTTATGGTGAAACATACCAGCCATATGTTTGTTACGGGACCAAGTGTAGTTAAAACCGTAACACATGAGGAGGTAAGTTTCGAAGAACTTGGCGGTGCAGAAACGCATGCTTCCAAGAGTGGGGTAGCCCATTTTGCATTCGAAAATGAGATAGAAATTTTCGATAATATCAGAAAACTTATGAGTTTTCTGCCATTGAATTACAAGGATACACCTCCTGAATACAAATTTGATTTCAGTAGTGACCTTACGGAACCCAGGCTTAATGATATTATTCCTGACAATCCAAACAAGCCGTATGACATGAAGGAGATCATCAGTTTGCTCGTGGATAACGGAGATTTCTTTGAAGTACATAAAAATTTTGCTGAAAACCTGATTGTGGGATTTGGCCGCATTGGTGGGATGTCAGTCGGAATTGTTGCCAATCAGCCTTTTGTTCTGGCCGGTGTGCTGGACATCAATTCTTCTATCAAGGGAGCGCGGTTTGTAAGATTTTGTGATTCATTTGGCATTCCGCTATTGGTTCTGGAAGACGTTCCCGGATTCTTACCCGGGACCGAACAGGAATGGCAAGGAATTATAAGACAAGGATCAAAGCTGCTGTTTGCATTTTGTGAGGCAACTGTTCCCAAAGTGACTGTTATCACTCGCAAGGCATATGGCGGAGCTTATGATGTAATGAATTCAAAACATATAAGAGGTGACTTTAATTTTGCCTGGCCATCCGCAGAAATTGCGGTTATGGGACCGAAAGGAGCTGTAGAGATAATTTTTAAGAAAGAGATAGCAGAATCTGATAATCCTGCTGAAAAAACCTCTCAAAAACTTGCTGAATACATTGAAAAGTTTGCGAACCCTTATATTGCTGCTGAACGAGGTTATGTTGATGATGTGATTATACCTGCAAATACAAAAATAAAACTTATCAATTCCTTTCAATTACTGAAGACTAAAACGGATAGTAATCCGAAGAAAAAACATTCAAATATTCCTCTATGAAAAATATTATTTGAATTTAAAATATTTTTTTTAAATTAAATTAGAAAGCCAAAGTACATTTATCTTGACAATAAATGCTTTTGACTTTAAATTGGTTTCCAAATTCACTAGATACGGAGTACTCATGAAAAAAACTGTCCTATTTATTTTTTTGATAAGTGTTTCCTTTTTTGTCTCCTCTTGTAGCTTGTCAAAAGTAGGTAGCGACGATAAATCTTCAACAACAAATGCTAAGACCAAAGTAAAACCAACTATTATAGTTAGTGAATTACTCGAAGAAGCCAGGCAGAACTATGTGAGCGCTCTGGCAAAACAGGAAGTGAACAGTACTACTGAAGCTATAAATTATTATGAATCAGCCCTTCGTATTCTTAATAATTTAAGCTATTATCCTGAAATCGACGATAATGAAGCCTATACACAGTTGGAAAAATCTATTACTGAGGATTACCAGAAATTCGTTGACGGTTTATCGGAATTACCTGAAGGTGTCTCTTTTGCGGCTTTAGAAGAGTGGATGAAGAAGAGCATGCCCGAAATAAAGGTTAAAGAAGAAGAGAATGTCGCCAAGACAAACCAGGTTGTAATTGTTTCGGATTTCCCGCTTGAAGTAAACAGTTATGTTGAACAATATATCGATATATTTCAGGGGAGATGGCGTAAGTATATGGAACGCTGGCTATCGCGTTCTGGTAAGTATTTCCCTATGATGGCCAAGATATTTGCAGAAGAAAAAGTTCCTACTCAGCTGATTTTCTTAAGTATGGTTGAAAGTGGAGTTAATCCTGTTGCAAAATCCAAGGCCAAGGCTGTTGGTATGTGGCAGTTTATGAGTACTACCGGTAGGATATACGGACTGAATTCAGATATGTATTTTGATGAAAGAAGGGATCCGGAAAAAGCCACCAGAGCTGCAGCAAAATACCTCAGAAACCTGTATGGTATGTTTGGTGATTGGTATCTTGCCCTGGCCTCCTACAATTGCGGTGAAGGTAAAATAAAAAGAGTAGTTGACAGAACGGGTAAGAATAATTACTGGGATATCAGAAGCTACATACCCGAAGAAACCAGGGGTTATGTGCCGCAGTTTATTGCCGTGTCCCTTATTGCAAGTAACCCGGCAAAGTATGGCTTTAATAATATAATGTTTGAAAAGCCGCTTGAGTATGATGTTTTCAAGGTAACCGAAGGAATTGATCTTAAAGTTCTGGCAAAGTGTGCTAATACATCTTTGGAAGAATTGCAGGATCTGAACCCTGAGCTGACGCAGCGTAGCACTCCTCCTAATTTTACAGGCGGATACACACTGAAACTTCCAAAAGGTACTTCAGAAATGTTTGCAGCTAATTTCAAGAATATTCCTGATGATGCCAAGGTTCAGTTTACGCTTCACTATGTAAAGAAAGGGGAAACTGTTGCTAAGGTTGCGAAGAAATATGGTATTGCTGCTACTGAACTGGCTAAAGTAAATAACATTTCCACCAGGACAAAACTACCTAAGGGTATTCCCCTTAAGATACCTGTCTCAGGATTCAGCGAAACGGATTTTGCTGTTAATACTGATAATGCACCTGCTGTTGATAAATCAAATGACAAGAGCAGTGAAGCTCCTTATACTGTCCAGTCCCAGAACGAAACTGAGGATAACACAGAGGTAGCTGTTGCAAATGATACTCCGACAGAAACAACTACCGCTGCAGCAGAAACTACCTCTACTACAACCAGTGATACTGAGGAACAGTCTGATGTTGTTATCCGTCCTGAAGGAAAGGCATTAGTACAGTACAATGTTAAAAAGAGCGATAATCTTACAGATATAGCTGACCTGTTTAATGTTAGAGTTTCTGATTTAAGAAACTGGAATAATATTTCATACACTGAAGCTATTCATATCGGTCAGACATTAAATATTTATGTTCCTGAAGAAAAGAAAGACTACTATGCAAGCCTGGATAACCAGACCGCAGTTGAAAAGAAGTCGTTGAAGTCAACTACTATCAATTCTGGCGGCAAATGGGTTTCCCATAAGATTAGAAGAGGTGAGTCTTTAGCCAGTATTTCTTCAAAGTATAAGGTTACGGTTGCCCAGATTAAGAAATGGAATGGTCTGCGCAGCAATAAATTGGTTGGCGGTAATAAGCTGAAAATTCTCACTGAAACCAATAGCCATTATACAGATACAAACCTTAAAAGTAATTATAAACGCAGTGGCCTTACCCGTTATAAGGTAAGACATGGCGATACAATTGGTGAAATTGCTGACAGGTTTGGTGTTACAATCCCACAATTACAGAAGTGGAATAACTTACAATCCAGAAAGGTAATTGCCGGAAAGACCATCAAAATATTTGGCAATGAATCTCCAAGTTCACTTGGGGATAATACTACAAAAGCACCTGCAACTTTGAATTATTATAAGGTCAGGTCGGGTGATGTTATTGGTAATATTGCTGATAAATACCACGTATCGGTTGCTAATATTAAGAAATGGAACAAGCTTAACAGTAACAAAATTGGTATTGGCAGGACATTGAAGATATACTCGGATGAAGATGTTCAATATGCTTCAGCTGATGCCAAGCCAATGAAAAATGCCAGGACCGAAAAATCTGCTGGTATGAAGAATGCAAAAACTGAAAGGTCTGCAGGTGTTGAGAAGTCAGTTACAGCCTCTGCTAATGAGCACGTAGTTAAAAGCGGAGAGACATTAGGACACATTGCTGAAATGTATGGTGTCAAGGCTTCTGAAATAAGAAAATGGAACAATATTTCCGGGAACAAAATTGTTCCTGGCGATAAGCTTAAAATTGGCGCTGCTAATAGGCCCGCTGGTGATAAGAAAGAAACCATTTCGAAAAAAGAAGCTGGCTCCAGAAAAGAAGTGATTGCTAAAAATGGCACGGCAACAAAGAATGCCAGGAATAAAAAAGCCTTAACACACAAGGTTAAAAAAGGTGATACTTTATTTACAATTGCGCAGAAATATGATGTTGATGTTAATGACCTGAAAAAAATGAACCATATTAAGAGCAACAAATTAAGTGTTGGACAAAAACTGAAGATTATTGATTAATCTGGATTTTTAAGTTGCTTTAGTAAATTGTTTTTATAAATTTTGTTAAAATAACAGCGAGAGCTGCCGTTAGGGGTGTTACGGAAATTCCGTGACTGAGATTATACCCTGAAACCTGATCTGGATAATACCAGCGTAGGGAAACGGCTAAAGAGTAATTAAGTATTTAGCCGTTTTCGTTATAGAAACGGCTTTCTTTTTTTTAAACGGAGGAAAAATGAAATACTTAATTGTTCTTTTATTATTTTCCGGAAATCTTCTGTTCGGACAGGGCAGAACAATTTCGGGAAAAGTTATCGATTCTGAGACATCCAGACCTTTAGTGTCCGCCAGTGTTATGGTTGAAGGAACTTCAACAGGCACTGTTACAAATGAAAACGGCGAATTTAACCTGTCAGGAAGCATTTCCGATGAAGATATAATATCAGTCAGTTTTATAGGGTATAACAGCAGGAGAACTAAAGCGTCAAGCCTAAGGCAATCCGCGATTATTAGTCTTGAACCACAAATCATATCTTCCCAAACAGTACTGGTAACAGGAAGTATTGGTAAAGAGGGCATAACACCACTGGCCTTTTCTAAAATCAAAAAAAGCGGAATCAAAGAAAAATATATCGAACAGGATGTCCCGGAGATGCTGAGTTCGCTGCCTTCAACTACATTTTATTCAGAGTCGGGCAGCAGCGTTGGTTATAATTATCTGAGTATCAGGGGTTTTGACCAGAGGAGAATATCTGTTGCAGTCAATGGCATACCGCAGAATGATCCTGAAGATCATAATGTATACTGGCTGGATTTCCCTGATATTCTTTCGAGTACCGAGCTAATTCAGGTACAGAGAGGTGCTGGTTCAGGTGTTATCGGATATCCCTCAATCGGAGGGTCTATAAATATCATTACTTCTTCTTTCAGCAATACTTCAGCGTTTGACCTGTCAGCCTTTGGAGGGAGTTACAACACCAGAAAGTACAGTGCAAGCTTCTCGAGCGGGCTGATAAATAATACATATTCAATTTATACAAAACTTTCCAAAACACTCAGCAGCGGGTATAGAAACAATGCCTGGAGTGATTTTAATTCATATCACGTATCAGCCGTGCGCTATGATAAAAACCTTACTACACAAATAAATTTCTTTGGAGGACCTGTATCTGATGGCCTGGCATATACAGGTTTGCCAAAATTTGCCATAAAGGATAGAGATTTGCGGAAACTGAACTATTCCTACTGGGAAGCCTCTAACGGGAAATTTGATTATTTTACAGAAAGAAGACCTGATGAAGTTGAAAATTTTTCACAACCCCATTTCGAACTGCTAAATGAATACAAGCTTAATGAAAATATTTCATTAAATTCTGCTCTTTTTATGGTCCTGGGCAATGGATTTTATGACTACGATGGTTCATGGGCAGATACGTCTTATTTCAGGCTCACTGCAGCTAATGGATTTAATCATGTTGAGAATCCAGGAAACGCACTTATACGTGCCCAGGTTGAAAATAAACAATACGGATGGATTCCCCGCGCAAGCCTGAAGCATAATAATGGCGAGCTGGTGGTTGGCGCAGAGGTTCGCATGCACAGGTCCCTGCACTGGGGAAGTATAAGTTATGCAGATAATCTTCCGCTGGGACTGGATAAGGAATTCAGATATTATCAGTATAAAGGTGCAAAGGACATTATTAACTTTTTTGCTAATGAAAATTATAATCTGAATGAGAAATTTAATGTATTGGGTGAAATTCAGGTGGCGTACAATCAGTACCGGCTTTTCGATGAAAAATTTCTGGGAACAGATTTTAAGGTAAGAAATACATTCTTCAACCCGCGCCTTGGGTTGAATTATAAGCTTGATGCAGACCACAATATCTATTTATCCTTAGCCAGGGTAACTAGGGAACCCAGACTTAAAAACTATTATGATGCAGCAGAATCCAGCGGTGGAGAAGAGCCTCAGTTTGAAAGGAACCCGGATGGTTCATTTAATTACAGCAAGCCGCTGGTCGAACCTGAAACCATGAATGATCTTGAGATCGGAACTTCATTTAACAATGGGATCTACGCCTTTGGAGTAAATGTTTTCTATATGCTGTTTAATAATGAGATAGTGAAAAATGGAACGGTGGACAGATTTGGTCAGCCTGTTACTGGGAATATGGGAAGGACAGTACATTCAGGAGTGGAAATAAATGGTGTAATAAAGCTGAATAATAATATAGAATTTGCACTCAACGGTACATATGGAAAGAATTATATAAGTGAAGGACAGACATTTATAAAATTCAAAGATCCGGCTACAGGAAGTAAATCCGTAGCCTTACTGAAACTGGATGGTAATCAGATAAGCGCTTTTCCGGAAATTCTGCTTAATGGTACTCTTAAGGTAAATTACGGAGGCTTTCTTGGCATACTGTCTATGAGATATGTAGGCAAGTATTATTCTGATAACTATGACAGGAATCTTCAGGAATATTCGAAGTTGTTCCCGGGCTTTGTTTCATACGATGATAATGTGGTTGATCCATATTATACCGCTGATTTAATGGCAAGCTATGAAATCAGGCTAAAAAACCAATCAAATACATTCAGGATATTTACCAAAATTAATAATATATTTGATAACCTGTATGCTGCTTATGCTATTGGGGAGGAGTTCTTCCCGGCAGCAGAACGTAATTATATCATAGGTCTTCAGGTTGGACTTTAATAGTGGAATTTCATTGTAAAGCGGAACTCAGTTTCGCTTTACAAGCATTTTGTATCACCCGAACGGAATATAAACCCTGATGAATAAATGCATTATAATTGCTAATGGCAAGGCTCCCGGAAAGAGTTTGTTCCCATTTCTGAAAAAAAAAGGTTTCGGAACAATAATCTGTGCAGACGGTGGGGCTAACAGCGCCAGGCAAATCTCACTGAAGCCTGATTACATAATTGGGGACCTTGATTCTATTCATCCCGAAACACTTGAATACTATAAGAATCAGTGTATTATAAAAAGAATCAAGAGGCAGGATGATACCGATGTGGAAAAATGCCTGAAATTTGCCATCGGGAAAGGTTTCAGGGAATGCGTACTCTTAGGGGTTATTGGTGACAGGCTGGACCATTCGTTGAGTAATCTGGGAATAGCTTTAAGATTTACTAAAGAAATTCCGCTAAGAATAATCAGTGACAGATCATATCTGACAATCCATAGTAAACGTATATCAATTAAGACGGTTCCCGGTGAAGTTATTTCGATATATGCTTTCGATATGAAAACAAGAATCAGGTCCATTGGACTTAAATATGAGTTAAATAATATCCCATTGCCATTTGGACAAAAAGAAAGTACAAGCAATGTTGCAGTTGGGGATGAGGTTTCTTTCGACGTGAAATCAGGCAGTATATTCATTATTCGTGAATTTAGCATAATTAGGAAGTATGATCTCTTTTAATCCGGTAGATATTGCCGTTATAATAATATTTTTTCTGATCGTTCTGATTATCGGTTTCCTGCCGGATAAAAGCGAAACTTCAACTGCAGAAGGATATCTGCTGTCAAACAGGAGAATGGGATTATTTTTATTTATCCTGACAAATGTATCCACCTGGTATGGAGGCATACTTGGAGTAGGGGAGTTTACTTACAGGTATGGACTTCTGAGTTGGTTCACACAGGGGCTTCCGTATTATATTTTCGCCATAATTTTTGCACTACTATTTGCCAGGAAGATCCGTGAGGCTACCTTGTATACAATTCCTGACAAACTGGAACTGGTTTATGGCAAAAAAATATCCTCAATCAGTGCTGTACTTTTATTTGTCTTGGTTTCGCCTGCCCCATATCTGTTGATGATCGGGAATCTGATCAGTCTTATTTTCAGGATAAATACAATCTGGAGTCTGATTATAGCAACTCTGCTGTCTGCTGTGTACCTGCTAAAAGGGGGCTACAGAAGTGATGTATTGACAGATGCATTCGAATTTTTCGTTATGTTCTGCGGATTTATAATAATATTTCTGGTGGCCTATTTTACGCTGGGGGATTTTCACTACCTCAAGGCCAATCTTCCCGCCACACACCTGAATATCAGCGGCGGCGTTTCATACACATATATTCTCGTATGGTTTCTGATAGCATTGTGGACATTTACAGATCCCGGGTTTCATCAAAGGTGCTATGCTGCCAAAGACGGGAATGTTGCAGTAAAAGGTATTATCATTTCTGTGTTTTTCTGGGCATTATTCGACTTTTTAACGGCAGTAACGGGGTTATATTCCAGGGCGGCATTTCCAGGCCTGAAAACCCCCGTATTATCATATCCCATTCTGGCTGAGAAGATACTGGGTCCGGGACTTAAGGGACTGTTCTATTCAGCGATGCTTGCTACAATCCTTTCTACCTCAAACAGTTTTTTCTTTCTGAGTGCAACTACTTTTGGAAGAGATTTTCTTTTCAGATTTTCCAGGAAAAAAGATGAAAAGATGCTGAAGCCATTTACTATGGCTGGCCTGCTGGTATCAGGAACAATTTCAGTTACCCTGGCATATTTTATTCCCTCCGTTATCGATTTATGGTATACAATTGGGACAATTTGTATACCCGGTTTGATTCTCCTGGTAATTTCAGCTTATTATCCCAGGTTCAGAGTGTCAAATAATATTGCTCTGGCTGAAATAACAGCAGCCTTTATTGCAAGTCTGATCTGGTATCTGATACGCGAGAAATTTATGACGATAAACGTAATAAATGAGATTGAACCGATGATTGTTGGACTTTCAGTGGCATTGGTCCTTCATTTTGGCGGAATGATTTGGGTGAAAAGGAAGCAGAAAGCTGTTTTATAGGCTGTTTTCGAGGGCTTATGGATTTTTTTCTGCTATTTTCTGATTGTTGTAGAAGTTTAATGATTTTTTAGATAATTTTAAACCTGCTATTTAAAATAATCCGATTACAGTTCTCAATTTCAGTTCGAATTCTATACCTTTAAAATAAGTATCTGAATCCAGACTAAATACAATATTTGATCCTTTTTTGTTTTTTAGCTGTAGATCGAATAAAAGGGAAACACATTTTTTATTTAATACCTATAAAGAAAATAAAATGAGTAATAAGAAAAAGGTTAAGTATATTTTTGTTACCGGAGGTGTTGTATCATCCCTCGGTAAGGGCATTACTGCTTCTTCATTAGGACTTCTGTTAAAGCAGAGAGGGTTTAGTGTAACAGTTCAGAAATTCGATCCCTATATTAATGTGGATCCGGGAACAATGAACCCTTTCCAGCATGGGGAAGTTTATGTTACTGATGACGGGGCCGAAACTGATCTGGACCTGGGGCATTATGAGAGATTCCTCGATGTAAATATGAGCCGGTACAATAATACTACCACTGGCCAGGTTTATTATGATGTTATTACAAAGGAAAGAAGGGGAGATTATCTGGGGGCAACTGTTCAGGTTATTCCCCATATTACTGATGAAATTAAAAGCAGAATGCGCAGGCTTGGAGAGACAGGGGAGTACGACATAATAATTACCGAAATTGGCGGTACTGTTGGCGATATTGAGAGCCTGCCTTTTATTGAAGCAATGCGGCAGCTGATGATGGAAGTTGGAAGAAAAAATGCACTCAGTATTCATGTTACGCTGGTTCCGTATATTCAATCTGCCGGTGAGGTAAAGACAAAACCTACACAGCACAGTGTTAAGAACCTGCTGGAACTTGGTATTCAGCCCAACATTCTGGTTTGCCGTTCAGAGAAAAAACTGCCTCTTGAACTAAAGGAAAAAATAGCTTTATTCTGTAATGTTGATACTAAATCTGTTTTTTCAGCCTACGATTGTTCAAGTATTTATGAAGTGCCACTGGTTCTTAACAAACAAAAGTTTGACCAGATTGTGCTGAAGAGGCTAAAGCTGCCGGATATTAAAACTAAGCTGGAGGAATGGGAAAGTTTTGTAGGAAGAGTAAAAAACCCGGCCCACCAGATAGAGATTGCAATTACAGGCAAGTATACAGAGTATCTGGATGCATATAAAAGTATCAGCGAGGCATTCGTTCATGCCGGTGCAGAAAACGATGTCAAGGTAAAACTTAAATATATCAGGGCTGAGGACGTGGAAAATAGTGATCCCGCCAAATTTTTTGATGGAATCAGCGGGTTATTAATTCCAGGTGGTTTCGGGGAAAGAGGTATAGAAGGTAAAATCTCAGCCATTAAATATGCACGTGAAAATAATATCCCGTTCTTTGGTATTTGTCTGGGTATGCAATGTGCAGTAATAGAATTTGCTCGTAATGTCTGCGGTATGAAAAAGGCCAACAGTTCGGAATTTATTAAGAATAATTTTAACGTAATAGATCTTATGCCTGAGCAGAAAAAGGTCAAAAACCTTGGGGCAACAATGCGTTTGGGAGCTTTCCCATGCAAAATTAAAAATGGAACAAAAGCGATGGAAGCCTATTCTAGCGAGGAGATTTCAGAAAGGCACAGGCACAGATACGAAGTCAATAACAGCTTCAGGGGGTGTTTAGAGGAACAGGGAATGATTTTTAGCGGAACATCTCCAGATGACAGGCTTGTTGAGATGATAGAGCTTCCCGGTCATCGCTGGTTTTTAGGATGCCAGTTCCACCCTGAACTCAAATCCAGAGCCGTAAAAGCGCATCCACTCTTCAGGGAATTTGTTAAGGCTTCCCTGGAGTATTCACGTTCCATGACAGAAAAGGAAAATGCATAAGATAATCTTAATAGTTCTGTTGTTTTCTGTTCGTGTTTTTGCGCAAAATGAAATCTATGGTTTGATTTATAAGGGACTAGATTACTCTTATAACTTTCAGATTCAGGAAGCCGAGACTGAATTTCAGAAAATAATAAACAGTTACCCGAGTGATCCAAGGGGATATCATTACAAATCCAGCCTTTATCTCTGGTTGTTTTTAAGCAATAAGGAAAAGGGCGATTATGATAGATTTCTCCGGTTATCGGATCTTGCGATAGAAAAGGCCAGGAATGTTCTGGATAATAAGGATAATGATGAAAATGCTTTATATGTCCTGGGAGCCAACTATGGCTTCCGGGCCATGGCATTTATGAAGAATAATAGTTCCCTGGATGCAATTTGGGCTGCTAAAAGCTCAAATAAGTACCTTTCAGAAACCCTGGAGCATTATCCTCAGAACAATGATGCCTATCTGGGCAAGGGATTATTCAGTTATGCCTTAAGCATGGTTCCCGGAGTTTTCAAATGGGCACTGAATCTGGCTGGTTTTTCCGGTTCTCAATCAGACGGGATCAATTACCTGAAGAAGGCATACAAATATGGAAAATTTGCCAGAACGGAAGCTGCTTATTATCTTTCTCAAATATACTCTGAAGCTAATGGTGATTATGAAACTTCTGCCGGCTATTTGCAGCAATTAATAAAAAAATATCCCCATAATTCTCTATTCCAGTATTCTTATGCTGTTGTACTTATTAAGGACAGAAAGCCCCAGGAGGCTGAAAAGGCTCTAAGGGAGATAATACGCTTAAATAATGAGAGATTCCAGCAGATTTCATCGTTCTCATATTTTCTTTTGGGTGATATTTATTTCCATAAAAATGAATTTTCAAGCGCAATTAACTATTATCAGAAATTCTTAACTACTACAAAAGACTTTGATTACTCAGGTATTGCTTATTACAGAACTGCATTAAGCTACGAAATAAGCAAAAACCGCAGGGAAGCGCAAAAAAACTATATTCTTGCCAGAAATGGGAATCTTGATATTCCTGATGACATATTTGCCAAAAGGGAAGGCGAGAAATATTATGACAAACCACTTACTGAAGGGGAGATTTCTCTGATTATAGCCGCCAATGACATAGAATCTGCCCGGTTTAATGAAGCTTACAATATGCTTATTCAGATCTTGCAGAAGTATAGCGATGAGCGGCTGAAATGCGAAACATATCTTTATCTGAGCGATGTGTGTTATGAGCTGGGAAAGAATGGTGAAGCAATTGACTATGCTACTAAGGCCGTCAGACTAAATCCCCGGGATGAAAAGTGGATAAAGCCTTATTCATATTATTATGGGGCCAGGGCTTACTGGCGGAGTGGCAATAAGCAAATGGCAGCTCAGTTTCTGGATAAGGCGGAAGATTTCAAGGACTATGATTATCAGTCAAAACTGACAGGTTTTATTAAGGCTTTGAAGCAGAAACTTTAATTTAAGTTATCAAATCGATTGTAACCATTTTCTCTGTTTGGGACATTCCGTTGACAGATAGTTAAGGGTAAAAATTTATTTATTTTTCCCATTTAGATTACATTGATTATTTTTATTTAAATGACTAACTTTCCAAGCATTAAAATTAAATTATGTTAAGATTAGCGGTATTCGTTTCAGGCAGAGGCTCAAATCTGCAGGCAATCCTTAATGCAAAATCGAGTGGATATTTAAATGTGGATATAAGGGCTATCTTTACGGATAAATCCAATTGCGGAGCCCTTGAAATAGCTCAAAAACATTCAATTCCCGTGTGGTTTTTATCTAAGGAAAGGCAACCAGGCTCCATATTATATGAAGATCTCGTTTCTCAGCTAAGGGAAATTGGTGTAGACCTGATTGTTCTTGCCGGATTTCTGAAACAGATTCCAGATTCAATTATTGATGAGTATCCGGATAAAATTATAAACATACATCCGGCTTTGCTGCCTTCATTTGGTGGTAAAGGCATGTATGGTATGAATGTGCACAGGGCGGTTTTTAATTCATCGGTTAAAGTGTCGGGTCCTACTGTCCATTTTGTAGATAAAATCTATGATAATGGCAAAATTATTGCCCAAAGGGCAGTCGATATTTCAGATGCTGACTCACCCGAGGACATTGCCAGGAAAGTATTGACAGTTGAACATGAGCTTTTGCCCTTTGTGATTAAAAAATTCGATGAAGGGAAAATTAAAAAAATAGGCGACCGTGTTATTGTTTATTAATAACATTATGGAAAAATATTGAAAAAATTTGCATTAATTAGTGTATCAGATAAATCTAAAATTGTTGAATTTGCCCGTGAGCTTTCAGTCTTAGATTACGAGATCCTCGCTACTGGCAATACTGCCAGATTACTGAATGAAAATCAAATCAAATGTACAGAGATCAGCGACTTTACCTCCTTTCCGGAAATATTTTCGGGTAGAGTAAAGACATTACAGCCAAAGATATTTGGCGGGATTCTGATGCGCAGGGATAATGCGACGGACCTGGCTGAGGCCGAAAAGAACGGCATTGTACCAATCGATATTGTCTGTGTTAATTTGTATCCTTTTCCTAAGGTTGTCCAGGAGGACCTGGATCTGGAAGTAAAAATAGAAAACATTGATATCGGGGGACCCAGTCTAATAAGAGCTGCAGCAAAGAACTATAAATTTATTTCAGTCCTTACCAATCCCGATCAATATGACGATTTTGTTTCTGAATTAAAGGGGAGCGAGATCAGTATTGATACAAGAAAAAAATTAGCTGCCGCTGCATTCTCATATACCTCATTTTACGATACTCTTATTGCGAACTTTCTGGAGAAGACATTTGAGCTTCCGGTGTCGCATCTGCGCCTGAACTATCCCCTAGTGCAAAATTTAAGATACGGGGAGAATCCACATCAAAGTGCAGCATTATTTGGTGATTTTCATAAATATTTTGAAATTGTACATGGGAAAGAGATTTCCTATAATAATATTATAGATATGGTTGCAGCAGTAGATCTGGTATATGAACTGGAAAAGGATTCATGTGCTATTATAAAGCATACCAATCCTTGTGGCGCTGCTTCCGGAGAATCGGTTCTGGACTCATATACAAAAGCTTTATCCTGTGATCCGGTATCAGCTTTTGGAGGTATTGTTGCTTTCAATTCTGAAGTGGATGCAGAAACCGCTTCAAAGTTGAATGACATATTTTTGGAAATTGTATGTGCTCCTTCTTTTTCAGAAGAAGCCATGTCCTTGCTGGCTAAAAAGAAGAACAGAAGAATTGTAAAAGTGTTAAAGTCACCGTCGGATGAAACTTTGGATATTAAGAGTGTTCCCGGTGGCATTATTGCTCAGCAAAAGGACCGTTCAGTACTTAAACCAGAGGAATTAAAAACTGTTACTGCCAAGCATATTGAAGAAACCCAAATGCAGGATCTGTTTTTTGCCTGGGCAATATGCAAGCATACTAAGTCTAACGCCATCGTTTTTGTCAAAGACAAAAAGATCTTGGGAGTCGGTGCCGGTCAGATGTCAAGGGTCGATTCTGTAAAGATTGCCGTAATGAAAGCAAAAGAACATGGTCATCAGTTGGAAAACGCAGTAGCTGCTTCAGATGCTTTTTTCCCGTTCGCAGACGGATTGATTGAAATGGTATCAAATGGAATAACTGCTGTCATTCAGCCTGGCGGTTCGGTCAGGGATGATGAAGTAATTAAGGCAGCAGATGATCACAACATAGCAATGGTATTTACCGGTATTAGAAACTTTAAGCACTAAGAGGAATTATGGGAATATTCGATTTTTTTTCAACAGATATAGCAATTGACTTAGGTACTGCAAATACGTTAATATATTTAAAAGGCAAAGGAATTGTACTGAATGAACCGTCCATTGTTGCCTATGACAGGAATACTAAAAGAATCATTGCTTTGGGGAATAAGGCAAAAGAAATGCAGGGCAGGGAACACAAGGAGATCAGGGTTACCAGACCTATGCGCGATGGTGTTATTGCCGATTTTGAAATAGCCGAAGGGATGATTAAAGCGTTTATAAAGAAGGTCAGCAATGGCCCTATTTCAAGTCGAAGAATAGTAATTGCTGTTCCTAGTGGTGTTACGGAAGTGGAAAAAAGAGCAGTGCGCGACAGTGCTGAACATGCCGGTGCAAAAGAAGTCCATTTGATCGCAGAACCAATGGCCGCAGCCATTGGAATTGGCATTGATGTGGAGGCTCCTGTTGGAAGTATGATCATTGACATCGGTGGAGGAACAACTGAAATTGCAGTTATTGCCCTATCCGGTATTGTAAATGAGGAATCCATAAGAATTGCCGGTGATGAAATGAATAATGCAATTATGCAGTTCTTTAAGAAAAATCATAACCTTCTGATTGGGGAAAGGACTGCTGAGGCCATTAAATGTGAGGTCGGGAGTGCCGTTCCATTAAAAGAAGAAATTACTGTTCAGGTCAAAGGAAGAGATCTTGTTGGCGGTGTGCCAAAAACCGCAGAAGTCAGCTCAGTAGAAATCAGAGAAGCGCTCAATGAAAATATTGCCCAGATTGTTGAAGCCGTAAAACAGTCACTGGAACGTACGCCTCCAGAACTTTCAGCCGATATTCTTGATCGTGGTGTAATGATTACCGGTGGGGGAGCTTTGTTAAAGGGGATAGACGAGAGAATACGAATGGAGACCAACCTTCCGGTTCATATTGCTGAAGATCCGCTTACTGCCGTAGTCAGGGGTGCCGGCAAATCTATAGATAATCTTAACAGGTATTCAAAAGTCTTTATACGAAATAGAAGATACTAATGAGGGGAATTCTAACAAAATTCTGGCACGGTTATAAAGAATACATTATTTTGGTTGTTTTACTGGTTTTAAGCCTTGTACTGCTTTCATTGAATAATAAACCGGCCATTAAAAAGGTGAAAACCTTTTCTTTCGGGGGCTTTGCCATATTCACATCAGGAGTATCGAAGGTCGTTGAGCCTTTTCAGACAGCTTTTGAGGTCAGAAAACTCAGAGAAGCCAATGCACAGCTAATGCTGCAGGTTAACCGTCTGAGGGAATATGGCATTCAGAACGAAGAGCTCAAAAAGCAGCTGGCTTTGAAGGATTCAGTGAATTATCCTTTGATTCCTGCCAGAATTGTCTCAAAATATATTTCCACTTCTCAGGGTAATTTTACCATTAATGCCGGCGAAAATGAAAATATCAGGGTAGGTATGCCTGTGATAAACAGTCAGGGACTACTTGGTACGGTAATATCAGTTACAAAGGACTTCTCAATAATCAGGACTCTCAGGAACCGGGAATTAAAATTTGCTGTTAAAAACCAGAGAAGCAGGTATGATGGAATTCTGGAGTGGAATGGCAAGGAACTGACCATAAAAAATGTTCCCAAAACCTTCGACATGGAAGTAGGGGACAGAATTGTGACTTCGGATTTCAGTACTAAATTTCCGCCCTCTATTCCTGTTGGGGTAGTTGCCGGTGGAAACAAGGATAAGACAGGGATCTTTAATAACATTATAGTAAACCCTTATGTGGATTTTGTCAGGGTTGAAAATGTATTTGTAATCGGCTTTATTCCCAGTGTACAAAAAAATAATTTGGAATTAAATTTAATTAAGAATAACTAGATGCGTTCTGATTATATTATTGCAGTTTTACTGTTCATTCCGTTAGCTGTTATCCAGTTGACAATCATCCCTTTGTTTTCATACAACCAGATTGCACCGGATCTTATATTGATCCTGCTGGTTTATTTTACTCTTAGAATGGGTCAGCTGCACGGAACAATACTGGGGTTTGCCTTCGGTTTGATGTTTGACCTTGTATCAGGCAGCATACTCGGCAGTGCAGCATTTGCAAAAACGCTCAGTGGCTTTCTGACGGGATATTTTTATAACGAGAACAAGATAGAAAATAATCTGCACTCATTTATGTTCTTGTTTATTGTTCTGGTGATTGGTACTGTTGATTCAGTGGTATATTCTTTCTTTTCTACGACTGAAACTGGTACCGGTCTGATGACATTAGTTATTATTCAGGGATTATTCCCGGCTATTTATTCTTCAGTTGTTTCGTTACCTATGGTTATTTTCTATTCAAGAAAGATGTTTGCATGACGAGCAGTAGTAATTTTGGAAAAGAAATCAGAAGAAGCATAATATACTACATTTTGGTAGCCTATTTTGCAGTGCTGTTGTTTCAGTTGTTCAATACCCAGATAATTAAACACGATTATTTCGACGGTAAATCTGCTGACAACAGTATTAAGGGGATCATTCAGACTCCATTAAGAGGAGTTTTCTATGACCGGAATTATAAAATTGTAGTTAATAATAAACCTTCATACACCCTTTTAATCACGCCCTCAAGTTATAACAGAAAGCTGAATAATGTAGTTGAGACTGTCCTTGGAACTGAACCTGGCTATATTGATGAAATATTGGAAAACAACGTCCAGTATTCAAAATATATTCCAATCAGGGTCCAGAGGGACGTCAGCTTTCAGGTCATTTCCTGGATTGAGGAAAACAAAGAACAACTGCCTGGGGTAAGTTATATTGTCGACATGGAAAGAGAATATCCTGACAGTATAATGGCTTCCCATATGTTTGGTTATACAAAAGAAATCTCACGTAAACAGCTTGAAGTTGATAAAAGCTACTATGAAATGGGTGATTTTGTTGGGAATAACGGAATTGAAAAAACCTATGAAAAGTATCTGAGGGGTATTAAAGGCGTAAAATATGTTCTGGTGGATTCAAGAAGAAAGGAAACAGGAAGATTTAAGGACGGACAGGATGATAAATCATCAGTAAAGGGAGATGACCTGGTCCTTACCATTGATGCTGATGCTCAGAAGGCAGCGGAAAAAGGATTCAAGGGGTTAAAAGGAGCACTGGTTGCAATTGAACCCAAAACCGGTGAAATCCTGGCTTTTGTCAGTTCCCCGCAATATGACCTGAACAACTTTACGACGGTTACTCCCAAGGAAATCTGGCGGAACCTGAACAGTGATCCCGATAAGCCGCTTTATAACCGGGCTACATTATCTGCTAACCCTCCTGGTTCAACCTTTAAGCCTTTGGCCGCAATTGCAGCACTTGAAGAAGGGATTATTACACCACAGTCCGTGATCAATTGTCCTGGCGGATTTTATTTTGGCAGGTTCTTTAAATGTCACGGAGGTGCACATGGCCCCCTGACTGTTGAGCACGCGATTGAAAAATCGTGCAATACGTTCTTCTATCAGCTGATTTTAAGAATTGGACTTGATAAATGGTCTGAATATGCAAGAAGGTTCGGATTTGGACATAAAACTGGGTTGGATATAAGTGAAGAAAGAGCAGGAATTCTGCCATCCACTCAGTATTATAATAAAAGATACGGTCCCAACGGATGGACAAAAGGGTTTATAGTCAGTCTTGGCATCGGCCAGGGTGAATTGAGCGTTACTCCTCTGCAGCTTGCACAGTATGTTTCACTTATTGCCAACGATGGAAAATCTGTAAAGCCTCATCTTGTCAGAGGGTATATGGATAATGAGACTAAAAGACTTGTTCCGTTTAAATTTGACGTATTGGATACAAAAGTCAGCAAAAAGACGCTTGATATAGTAAAACATGGGATGTTTCTCGTCGTAAATGGTGCCGGAACTGCAACTTCAGTCCGTATTCCGGGAATCAATGTTGCTGGTAAAACCGGTACTGCACAGAACCCGCATGGAAAAGATCATGCATGGTTTATGGGGTTTGCTCCTTATGAAGATCCTAAAATCGCCGTAGCTGTATTAGTTGAAAATGCTGGTTTTGGAGCTACCTGGGCTGCCCCGATTGCAAAGAGTGTGATACAGACGTATTTGAATAAGCTTAATGGGCCGCAAAAGCAAAGTATGCCAAAAAGTGAGGAGAAGATAGTTGAAGCCTCGTTCAAGAATTGATTACCAGTTAGAAGATAAGTTTGATATAATACTTTTTCTGTCAGCATTTTTACTGATGGGAATAGGATTGGTTGCTATTTATAGCTCAACACTGCATAACCCATCTGCCAGTGGTAATTTTAATAAACAGCTGTTTTGGGCCGGTGTGTCTACAGTTATTTTCTTTGCCACCTATTACGCATCCCCCAGGACGTTTAATCTGGTTGCTGTTCCTTCGTACATTGTAACTATGCTGCTGCTGGTGGCTGTTGTCCTGGTTGGAAGGAAGGTATACGGACAGAGATGCTGGCTTGATATAGGACCAATCGGTTTTCAGCCATCTGAATTTGCCAAAATAGGGACAATATTATTCCTTTCGCACTTTTTAAGCAGAGAAAGGATGAATATCGATTCCATTTGGGGAATTGTATGGTCATTTGCCCTGGGATTCCTGCCCGTTCTTTTAATTCTGATGGAACCTGATATGGGTACGGCATTGGTATTTATATCGTTGACTATCTTCCTGATTTTCTGGAAGGGAATCAGTCTTTTTGGATTGTTTGTATTTCTTTCTCCCGGTGTAGTTATTTTTGCTTCTATGTTTGGGACTGTCCCACTCATTGCTTCTTTGGCGGCTATTGTTGTACTGCTATTCTTTTTCAGGAAAAATCTTTTTTTAAGCGCAGCGATTTTTGTACTGAATCTGGCTGCAGGCTACTTTTTTGATTATATTTACAGGGTATTAAGTCCCCACCAAAAGCAGCTTATTGAAACGTTTGTTGACCCAAGTGCTGATCCTCTTGGATCGGGTTATAATGCAATACAGGCAAAAGTAGCAATCGGAGCAGGAGGATTTTTCGGAAAAGGGTACCTGAATGGGAATCAGACACAGCTCCGCTTTATTCCTGAACAGTGGACGGATTTTATTTTTTGTGTTATTGGTGAGGAATTTGGATTTATTGGCAGCCTGATCGTTATCTCCTTATTCTTCTTTTTATTTTTAAGATTATTGAAAATTGCTTCTTTTGCTAAAGAAAAAAATGAGTTCAGCAGTCTTGTGGTTATTGGAACTCTTGGCATGCTCTTTACACATTTTGCTATAAATGTTGGAATGACTATTGGGGTTATGCCGATTGTCGGGGTTCCTCTTCCATTCTTAAGCTATGGAGGCAGCTCCCTTATGGCAAATATGTTTATGATGGGCGTTGTTGCAAATATATATAAGAACAGAAAGCAATATACCTGATTTCAGGCAAAACTAACCGCTTAACCAAATTTAAACGCAGAGCAAATTAATGGCAGAAATCAAAATGACCGCGCAGGAAAAATTAAAAAAACAGACAGAAAGCGGCAATCATATTGCAGTTGGATTGGATACCGATATATCGAAAATACCTCAATTTCTGCTCTCCGAGAAAAATCCTGTACTCAAGTTTAATCAGATTATAATAGAAAATACCCAGGAATATGCTGCGAGTTATAAGGTCAATCTGGCCTTTTATGAAAAAGATGGATCTGCTGGTTTAGAAACTCTGCAGGAAACAATTGCATGCATTCCAAAAGATATACTAATTATAGGTGATGCTAAAAGAGGGGATATAGGCAATACCAGCGAAATGTACGCCCAGTCCCTGTTTAACCATTTCCGGTTTGATTCGGTTACACTGCATCCCTATATGGGCTCTGATTCAGTAGAACCCTTCCTGAAGTTTGGTGATAAGCTGAGCTTTATGCTTGCCCTGACTTCAAATTCAGGTTCTGCAGATTTCGAAAAACTTGAACTGAAAAATGGCGGATTCCTATTTCAGGAAGTAATTAAAAAAGTAAAGCAATGGAATAAAAATAACAACTGCGGTATTGTTTTCGGAGCTACCAACGATATAGAATTAGAGAACAATATTGAACTGTTTGACGGACTGGCAGTTTTACTTCCTGGCGTCGGGGCTCAGGGCGGAAGCCTTGAAAGGGTAACTGAAATTTTCAAGAAGAACAATCATCATCAATTCCTCATTAACGTAAGCAGATCTCTGATTTATAAAGATAAAACGGAACATTTTGGAAAAGCCGCAAAAGAGGAGATCATATCTCTTAATAAAACGATCCAAACTATCTGGGATAATTAATTCCCTGTCTTAATAGCATTATTTATTTGACTGTAAGTAAATAAAAAAATACTTTAATAGTATTAATTTGGTTATAGGTTCTGGCATATCATTCATGTTAATATAAATGCGAGGATATTTATGAACCGTACTATCAAAGTCAATGAGAGAGCGCTCTACGAAATCTGGAAATCAAAGGACTTCAAAAAAGGTATTTCCACTGTTGATGGTGAATCAATTGTGATTCTCGATATCGGAGTTCATAATACCGATACTTCCGGTCCGGATTTCAAAAATGCCCGCATAAGAATTGGGAATCTGACTTATGTGGGGGACGTTGAAATTGATGTTGATATAAATGACTGGAAAAATCACGGACATTATCAGGATTCAAAATACTCGAGCGTTATATTACACGCAGTTCTTAATAACAAATACAATCATCCCTTCGTACTAAGCGTAGACAAAAGAAAAATCCCGGTTTTCAGCATTTCAGAATTCCTGAATAAGGATATTCCTCAGGAAATTATAGAAGATAACGCTAATGATAATATTTCAGGTATCAGCCATCTCAGATGTTCCGAAAAAAGTAAGAAACTGGAAAATGACGCAAAAATAGATTTCCTTTTCAGCCTGGGAATATCACGGTTTCAGAAAAGATGCGATAAAATGTATGCCCGCCTTAAGGAACTTAAATATATAAGGGAGATAAGCCTCAAGGAACCTGTTATTGGATACGACCTTACTGAGGATTTTGCAGCAAGAGATTTTTCGTATAAGGATTTTCAGTCAAAGGATATCTGGCAACAGCTTTTTTATGAGTTCCTGTTTGAAGCGTTGGGGTATTCAAACAATAAGGCGATAATGCTGAAACTTGCTCAGTCTGTCAGTATTGATTTCCTGAAGACCGTGGCTTTTGAAGCAAATGCACTTCAGACTATAAGGGCCTGCCTGTTTTATATCTCTGGACTCATACCGGTTGGCAGCACACCGGAAGACAGGGAGGTGGCTGATAATATTGATGAGACATTAAAGATCTGGGATACCATTAAAGATAAATATGATGGAAAACTGTTTTCAGAAACAGGGTGGCATTTTTTCAAGCTCAGACCACAGAACTTTCCAACCATTAGACTTGCAGGCGGTTCAGTTCTTGTCCAAAGGATTATTTTCGGCGACCTGATCGGTAGAATGATCAGGAAATTTGAAGAGATTAAGAATAAAGAGGTTCTCCTTCGTTCTGTCAAATCATTGTTTATTGTGCCATCTGACGGGTTCTGGAAAACACATTATATATTTGATAAACCTTCCAGTGATGAGATTAAGTATTTTATAGGCGGATCAAGAATTGATGATATTATGATTAATATCGTACTCCCTTATGTGGCAATCTATGCTGAAGTATATGGAAATAAGGGATTAGCTAAGACCGTTCTTCAAATATTTTCTTCCTATATCCAGCCTGATAACAACAATATTGTCAAAATTGTAGCGAGTTCGCTGAATGTAGAAGATTCGTGGAAAAAAAGTGTATTATCACAAGGTATGATTGAACTTTTCAGGAATTTCTGTTCGAAAGACAAATGTGTTGATTGTACAATTGGGAAGGCTGTTGCCAGATAGATCCCAGGGCATTTCAGCATTGTTGAGGCATTGAGAATTTTCCTCCCGGAAACAATGTGTCTCGAAATCATTTTCTTCTTTTTATTGCTTTAACATTTCCTCTGATTATAAAATTTATTATTATTTCTTAAAGAAGAGTGAATCAATACGTCTGTACATTTAATAAGTTCCATGTTGACGTTTCAATACCATGGGCATTGTTGTTACTATTTTACCCCAGTCGTAAAGAAAATATAATAAATTATTTGTTGAGAAAGTCGTTTATAATAGAAGAGAGAGAGAACTATGGACCTTCAATTGAAAGGAAAGAATGTACTTGTTACAGCTTCAAGTTCGGGGATCGGACGGGCAGTTGCAGAAATTTTCATCCAGGAAGGATCAAATGTGGCTATTTGTGCCCGCTCAAAAGATCAATTAATTAAAACAGCCGATGAAATAAAAAAGACATATGGGGTTGAGCCCCTTTGGTGTGTCTGCGATATAAATGCTGAAAAGGATATCAACAGTACTGTCGATATTGTGACTAATAACTATGGACACATAGATATATTAGTAAACAACTGTGGGGGACCGGTTCCAGGAATATTTGAAAACCTTAACGACGAGGATTGGCAGGCGGCATTTGAACAGGTTTTACTGAGTGTTGTAAGATTTACCAGGAAAGTACTTCCGTCAATGAAAGAAAGAAGGTGGGGAAGAATAATTAATATTACTTCAGTTGCTGTTAAGCAGCCCCTGGAGAATCTTATGTTATCAAACAGTCTGCGTAATTCAGTAGTAGGTTTTGCTAAGACTCTAAGCAACGAAGCAGGGAAGTATAATATTTCGGTGAATAATGTTGCTCCAGGCTATACGCTGACCAAAAGGCTTTATGAGCTGTCTATAAATAAATCCAAGTTAACCGGAGAGAGCCACGAACATACACTTGCTGAAATGGCAAAGGAGGTCCCTCTGTCCAGACTTGCGCGTCCTGATGAGATTGCTTCTGCAGTTGTTTATCTGGCTTCAGAAAATGCCGGTTATATTACGGGTAATACAATTCAGGTAGACGGTGGATTGTTTAAGGGACTCTTCTGATCTTAAAGATGGCAGCTGCAGAAAATGAAGAAATGGGTTGGATAAAAATCCAACTTTGTTTATTACATTGGATTTTTCTTCGTACATTTGCAATTTCAAATTATTCTTTAGAAAATGGTAAAACAAATTGAATTAGTTATTGAGCCCGGGAAAATTCTTGACAAGGATTACGTAAAAAAAGTAGCTGCTGAAAAACTGAAGATTGGCATCAATGCAATTTCGGCGGTTGTACAGCAACGCCGCTCTTTGGATGCCCGCAGTAAAAATCCATTCTACAGGGTATTAGCCGATATATACATAAATGAAAATCCACTGGATATTATACCCGCTATTGATTACGAACCGGTAAAAAGTGATAAAAAGGTAATTATTGTCGGATTTGGCCCTGCCGGTATGTTTGCAGCTCTGAGACTTATTGAGCTGGGAATCAAGCCGGTGGTTTTTGAAAGAGGCAAGGATGTTCAATCCAGGAGAAGGGATCTTAGGGCTATTCAGCAATTCAGTACTGTAAACAGCGATTCCAACTATTGTTTTGGTGAAGGAGGGGCTGGCACTTACAGTGATGGAAAGCTCTATACCAGGTCAACTAAAAGAGGAGACATAAAAAAAATTCTTGGTGTTCTTGTTCAGCATGGGGCTGATCAGGGCATTCTCATTGAGGCTCATCCGCATATAGGTTCAAATAAACTTCCCCGGATTGTAAAATCAATCAGGGAAACAATTCTCTCTAATGGCGGTGAGGTACACTTTAACTCAAGAGTGACGGATTTTATTATAAGGAATACTGAAATAAGTGGAGTTGTTGTAAACGGTGAAGCGGAATTTACTGCTGATGCTGTTATTCTGGCAACTGGCCATTCAGCCAGGGATATCTTTTCTTTACTTGATAAGAACAACATTGAAATGGAACCCAAACCATTTGCTATGGGAGTCAGGATAGAGCATCCCCAGCATATCATTGATGAAATTCAATATCATTCCAAAGAACGCAGCACTTTTCTTCCTGCAGCCAGTTATAATGTGGCCTGCCAGGTTGAAGAGAGAGGAGTATTTTCATTCTGTATGTGTCCTGGAGGCATTATTATTCCCGCCTCTACCAGCCAGGAAGAGCTGGTACTCAATGGAATGTCTGTTTCCAGGCGTGATTCGCCCTTCGCCAATTCCGGATTTGTCGTAACCGTTACTGAAAATGACTGGCAAAAGTATTCAGGTTTTGGGAATTTTGCCGGACTCCGGTATCAGATGGAAGTTGAAAAAGCAGCATATATTGCGGGAGGAAGATCACAGACTGCCCCGGCACAAAGAGTCACCGATTTTGTTATGGGAAAAATATCTGAAACTCTCCCCAAGACTTCCTACATCCCGGGAATTGTTTCTGCTCCTTTGCACGAGATACTGCCGGATCATATATCAAGACGCCTGAAGGAAGCCCTGATAATCTTTGGCAAAAAGATGAAGGGGTATTTTACATCAGAAGCTCAATTGCTTGCAGCCGAAACGAGGACCAGTTCACCTATAAGAATTCCACGCGGGCGTGAGAATATGATGCACATAAAATTATCCGGATTATTCCCTTCAGGGGAAGGCGCCGGTTACGCTGGAGGAATAGTATCTGCGGCCATTGACGGTGACAATTGTGCCTCAGCTGCAGTGCAGTATATCAATCTCAGGTTGTCAAAAAGAGTATAAAGTCTTATTTTTGTGTTATAAATTATAGAGTCAAAATATATAAACATTATTAAGGAGTCAGTTTTGAAGATCACAGTCTATTTGTTATTTTCGGCCTTATTGTTGTTTAGCAGTGCAAATTATGCACAGACTAAGAATACAGGTGAAACCAAGTCGGTCCCGACTGAAAAGTTTGATCCCAAACGGGATGCATCAAAGGATATAGCCAATGCAGTTTTAGAAGCTAAAAAGACCGGAAAGAATATCTTACTTGACGTTGGAGGAGAATGGTGTATCTGGTGCCATAGATTGGACAAATTCTTCGAAGATAACAAAGATGTTTCTGATTTTATGCACAAAAATTATGTGGTGGTCAAAGTAAATTACAGTCCGGAAAATAAAAATGAAAGTGTTCTTGCAAAGTATCCAAAGGTCAAAGGGTATCCGCATCTTTTTGTTCTGGATAAGAACGGTAAATTGCTGCATTCTCAGGATACGGGAGAACTTGAAGCTGGTAAACAGCACGACCATGATAAAGTATTTAACTTTCTGAAAGAATGGGCTCCTAAGAGCCAGAAGAAAGTCAGTTAAGGAAGTTTATAACAGGAGGCTGGGTGACCAGCCTCCCGGTAAAAATATTATTCTTGATTTGAGTTTAGTATGTTGGCTTTCAGAATATTTAGTTTGTATTCGGAATGATCTGAAATGTCTTTTAATTGCCTGTTCCTATTATAAGCCTCTTTAATGAATTCGAACAATGCTTCATCCACCGAATTTCCACATAAGTAGTTCATTATTTTGAGTGTCAGGCGCCAGTCATTCAATTCTTCAAGATTTTCTTTACTGTAATACCATTCTCCGCCATAATTATTTACACCAATAAACATCTTGATCTCTTCGTCAGAAAGTACTTTATCCAAAAAGATTTTCTCTTCATCCTTTATCTCAATTTCGGAAATGCTGACATTCTCCGGGACCGGCTTTTTAGCTGATTTGCTTCCCTTTGTTTCAGCCTTTCTTGTTTGGGCTTTCGGTGTCACCGTCTTTTGTAACTCAATTTTTTGCAGTTCAGTTTTCTGAGTTGTTATGGATTTATACTTCAGCAATATCCTTATCAGTCTGATAATCTGCTGACCCTCATATTCACTTCTGCCTAACCTGTGCAGTATCTGCTCTAAAGGCTTTGTAAGATAAAGTTCATCAAAAATTTCGAGTGTTGCATTCTGATAGTCTCCCTTGTGTCTCAGGTCGCCCAGATTCTTCAGGCTAAGCCATAATACATAAATGAGCAGATTTCTTGGATAATTTAATTCCCGGCTTAATAGCAGTGATCTTTTAAAATCATTTGTCACAGATTCATTATCAATAATAACGTCATTATTAATTAGCAATTCATTTAACGTTTTCAGTGCATTAATGCCTTTCCTGAAATTCTCTACAATTACTGGGGTATCATTAGCAGTAAATGTGTATTCTTTAATTTTATTGAGGAAATAGTCGTATTTGTTTACAACAAACCGCAGATTCTCTTTTATCTTTTCCACATCCTTATCCTTGATGTAAAGGTCAGTCAGTATTTCGACAGATCTGTTATCAAAGAGATTCAGCAATGCGTCGTGAACAGGGGATAATCTGATTTCAAGAATTCTTTGTTCAACATTATGTACACCTTCTCCATTGAGGAGATTTCTCAAATTCTCATACTCGCCATTCCAGTCAAATACCTCTCTGAAATCCAGAAATACGTGGTACTTAAAGGGTTTCAAAGTAATATGTAATCCGTTTTCGTTTAATTCACTGCCTGAGCGGATAAATTCAAGATTCGAGATTTGGTCCCGGTATATATAAAAGATTTTATTGTCAGGTTTTATTCCAAGTGCTGAAGCAAGATTAGAATAAATTATGCTTTTATCTTCGCCGACACCTGTTGAGACAGCCTTACCGGTACTGTTTTTTATCCATCCCGAAGTCTCGGAAAATTTGTTATTATAAATAACGATCGCTCTTTCATCGCTATATTTATTAGAATAAGCAAAGACATTCTCATTTACGTTTCCATCCTGGGTTCTGAAGTCATAAAGCCAATAGTCATTAACCTGGCTGAACATGTATCTTTTCTTCATCAATGGGAATATTTCACGCTTATGGCGTTCTACAAGGTATTCATTAGGATTTTCGGAATAATAAGCTCTTTTATATTCCATGCCGTATTTTTCCGAATAACCTTCTATCTGTCCATGTGCAAACATCGGCAGACCTGGCAATGTGACCAGCAGCGTTGCAACTCCGAAGTATTTATCATCAGTTCCGAACTGCCTGATCGCGGTCTCCTCGTCAGGATTACTCATAAAATTTACGTAACGCTTTAATATTTCAGGATTAAATTCCAGCGTATTGGAAATTACTTTCCTGTATTTTTCATTTTCCTCTTTCATCATCATATGCATAAATGCACTGTTATATACTCTGTGCATACCCAAGGTACGGACGAAGTAACCTTCCATTAACCAGAAGGCTTCGGCCAGCAGTAATGTATCAGGCATCTCCTCATTTATGCGGTCCACTACTTCACGCCAGAATTCTTTTGGAAACAACTGGTCAAACTCTTCTTTCCTTAGGCCGTAATCTGACCGTGAGGGAATATCTCCACCTGTACCTGGCTGCGGATACCATAATCTGTGGAAATGCCTCTTTGCCAGGGTCATTGCCGCATCGAAACGGATTATTGAAGTTTTACGCGCCACGTGGAAAATTGTTTGAATTACAGCTTCCCTCACATAATCTTTCAGCAAATCAAGCTGTGCCGTATCATTCCAGGGCATGTTTGTTCCGTCATTTCCATGGTATATATAGCGTACCTCACCTGTATTGTTATCTATCCTTTGAAAGACAACGGCTGCATCAGTTTTTGACCAGTATCCGTCTTCAATCCTGAGCTGAACACTAGGATCTTCGGAGAGATCGGGACCCGTAAACCTGTAATTGGGAAAGGGACTATTGAACGATTGAATGAAATAATCCGGGTGCTCGGTAACCCATTTTGAGTAGATTCCCATATGGTTGGGTACCATGTCACTTGCAAGCCTGATACCGCGCTGCCGGCAGCGGTTATTCAGGTTTTGAAAAGCATACTCTCCGCCCAATTCATAGGCAATAACGTAATCATATATTGAATATGCTGAAGGAACAGCCTCAGGGTTGCCTGTGAGCTGTTTTATCCTTTGTGAAGCCCTGCTTCTTTCCCAGATTCCAATCAGCCATAATCCGGTAAAATTATATCTGGCAAGAAGATCTAATTCTTCATCTGGAATTTGGTCGAGGTGTATAATCGGTCTGCTATATTTTTTTGACAACTGATCCAGCCATACATAAATATTTTTTGCCAGAAGCACTACCTGCGGCATCCAGTGAATATCCGGTGTGAATTTTTCTGCTTCAACATAATCCAGGTGTATATCCGTTCCATACCGGTAGCCCGATTTGCCCAGTGTCAGGAAATCACTATCTCCGGCTCCTGGCTTATACCTTGGGATGGAAGTTGGAGCCCCGCCGCCGGCTCCCCAGGCTCCTAACCTGACATCCTCCTTAATTAAATCCATGCTTCTTAGCAGTTTATCCAGGTATCTGGTGTCAAGTATAATAGACCAGCGGTTGATAACAAACTTAAGCTGATCTTCCAGGCTGTCGGGACTAGCTATTATAGGGGTTCTAAGCAGATCAAAAATAGCCTGATCATCAGGTCCGTATTTTTTTTCCTTTAGGAAAAAATCCTCAAGATAGTTTATAAGATCCTGATAAGGGGTATATTTAATCAGTTCTTCATCACTAAAAAGGTCCTTAAAGTTTTTATTAGCAGGATTATAATTCGCAAAATAAAGAAGTATCAATTCTTCCAGTACAATTTCGGTATTAGGTTTATCTTCAAAGGAACCTTTAAGGTAGTTTTCAGGCGATAATCCCTTCTTGTAAACTTCCTCAGGAGGGAATAATTCAACAAACTTCAGTAATGCTTTAGATAAGTTTAAGTCTCCTAAACTCCTGTGCAGGTGGTCTACTGCTCTTTTGAACACACTAGGGTTTGCCTTTGTTTCATATGATCTCAGGATGAAATGATAGATCTCATCCAGAAGTCCCATCGCATTAACCTGTCCGGTCCTTACTGAACTTTCCGGAGATCTTTTTTCATTTAGTCTCTGCGTAAAGTTACGTGCAGCAAGAAAGTTAACAAAAACAACATTCCCATTGAAAGAAAAGAGAGATTCGTCAAAGTTATATTTATTCCTGGCGGAAGCCGAAATATGAAATTCATAGGATTTTGTGGAGTTGTCATATTTACTGGAGTTGTCCTTATTTATCAGACAAACCGGAATTAAATATTTCTCTTTATTATTTTGCATAACATTCCTGAGTATAGATTATTAAATGGATAAAGACGGTTATTCTACAACAATTCTCCGGATAAATGCACCAGACCCTCGCTGAGACGGACTCATAAACTCCAATTATGTAATAAACAAAACGGCAGATGAAAATCAATTTATAATAAATTACCAAAATTCGGGTTAACTATCTATAATTTTAATCCTGCAAATATAATAACTGGAAGTCAATTCCGATGATGAATTCAAATACTAATATATGATTTATAATCATGTTTTTATATCCTTCGAATGCATAAAAACCGGTATTTTTGCTTCATGTCTTTGGAACGGCAGTCTTAATAAGATAAAGCAGCCTAAAAATTGATATTATATACTTAATAAAGTATATTTTTGGATAAAAAATAAAGAATATATGTCAACACCATTAATGTCGCAATATCATAAGATCAAGGAAGGTCACCCTGATACTATACTTTTATTCAGAGTTGGTGATTTTTTCGAAACATTTGAGGATGATGCCAAAACAGCTTCGAAAGTGCTGGGTATAACGCTCACGAAAAGAGCAAGTGGTGCTGCCGGAGATGTTCCCCTGGCTGGTTTTCCTTTTCATGCTCTTGATTCATACCTGCCCAAACTGGTAAGAGCCGGTTACAGGGTTGCTGTATGTGAACAGACTGAAAATCCCAAATTTGCAAAAGGAATTGTTAAAAGGGAAGTAATTGAAGTCGTCACTCCCGGAGTTGCCTTATCAGACAAATTGCTTGACCATAAGAAGAATAATTATCTCATGGCGGTGCATATAAAAGAAAGCATGGCTGGCGTATCTTTCTGTGATATTTCAACTGGTGAGTTTTATACATATGAAGTGAATGTAAGCGAACTGGCTGCACAACTTGAATTAATTAATCCGGCCGAAATATTATTACAGAAAAAGGATCGCGAACAGATTTCACTTATCATTCAGAGGTGGGGTACTACAGTACGCCTCACCAAAATTGATGAGTGGATATTTAACTTTGATTATTGCAGGGATAATTTACTGAGTCATTTTAAGACTGTTAACCTGAAAGGTTTTGGAATAGAAAACCTGACCGAGGGAATTATTGCTGCCGGGGTTATTCTGAACTACCTGCAGGAGACTCAGAAAGTTAATCTTTCACACATTAGTAAAATTGCAAAATATAATCCTTCTGATTATATGATGCTGGACCTGGCTACAAAACGGAACCTTGAAATTACCTTTACCATGGCTGATGGCGGAAGGGATGGCTCATTAATCTCTATTCTCGATAAAACAGAAACTGCAATGGGCGGCAGAATGCTCAAAAAGTGGGTATCTGCTCCATTAAGAAAATTGGAGCCCATAATTCAGCGCCAGGATTGTGTTGAGGAGTTCTTTAGGAATAAGTCCCTGCGTAACAATATGATATCTGAATTAAGAGAAATCGGAGATCTGGAAAGGCTGATATCAAAGGTCTGTACTGGAAAAGCAAATCCACGGGAGATTGTCAGTCTGAAGACTTCACTGAAGAAGATACCACTAGTCAAAGAACAGCTCTCAGTGGCTAAATCACCAGTCCTGCTTAAAATAGCTGAAAAGCTTGAGCCGCTTGAAAAACTTACTGATATAATTGAACGCGCAATCGTGGAAGCCCCGCCACTGAGCCTGAATGAGGGAGGGGTAATTACTTATGGTTTTAGTCCGGAACTGGACGAACTAAGGGATCTGTCAAAAAATGCCAAGAACTGGATTGCCAATCTCCAGAAGACCGAAAGGGAAAGAACCGGCATATCGTCTTTGAAGGTCAGCTACAATAAGGTATTTGGCTACTACATTGAAATCAGTAATGCCAATAAAAGTAAAATCCCTGATGATTACATTCGCAAGCAGACACTTGTTAACGGTGAGAGATTCATCACTCCGGATCTGAAAACCTATGAGGATAAAATACTAAATGCTGAAGAAAAGATATTAGATCTTGAATATCAGCTTTTCAATGAAATCAGGTTGTCTGTTGCTGCTCATACGGATGCCATCCAGCAGAATGCAAAACTGATCGCGATGCTGGATTGTTATCTTTCATTTGCTGAATGTGCTGCCCAGTACAATTATGTACGGCCCTTATTGAATAATTCGGATATAATTGATATAAAAGAAGGCAGACATCCGGTTGTTGAAAGAATACTGAAACCGGGGGATAAGTTTACTCCCAATAGCTACAGACTCGACAATTCGGAAGACCAGATAATCATTCTGACTGGTCCGAATATGGCAGGGAAATCGGTTTACCTTCGTCAGTTAGGACTCATCGTATTACTTGCTCAGATAGGGTCTTTTGTACCTGCCACTGAGGCTTCAATTGGAATTGTTGATAAAATTTATACCAGGGTTGGTGCCAGCGACAACATTTCTGCGGGTGAGAGTACGTTTCTTGTCGAAATGCAGGAAGCGGCTAACATATTGAACAATGCAACAAGCAATAGTCTTATCCTTCTTGATGAAATAGGCCGTGGGACAAGCACTTTCGACGGTATTTCAATTGCGTGGGCGATTACGGAGTTCCTTCATGAGAACCCGGAAGTATCGGCCAAAACGCTTTTTGCTACCCACTATCATGAGCTGAATGAAATGGCTGCAATATTTCCGAGGATAAGGAATTTTAAGGTTGAGGTAAGGGAATATGGAGACAAGGTGATTTTCCTACATAAAGTAAGTTCCGGTGGGGCGGACCATAGCTACGGAATTCAGGTGGCTCAGATGGCAGGTCTTCCTGAATTCGTTACAAAGAGAGCCAAGGAGATACTGCAGAACCTTGAAGGGAAAGAACTAACTCCGATGGAGATTAAGAAGGCAAAACTGGCAAAATTCAAAACAAAGGATGAAACACAATTTAGTCTGTTTGAATTAAAGGATGATTCTATAAGGCAGGAGATTTCAGGATTAAAGATTGACCACCTTACCCCAATTGAAGCATTGAATATGCTGAATGAATTGAAGAAAAAGGTTGAAAATAGTTGAAAATATTATAGATTTAACAACAAAATAAAATAATTTATGACTAAATACCTAATACTACCCGGACTTATAATCCTGTTTGTAACAGGATATTTTGTATTTTCCACCGGCCCAAAATTATCTCCTGAAGAACAACAGTATGTTTCACGGATTGAAAGCCACCGAAACCGAGTAAATGAGGAAATGAAGAATGATCCTTCATCACCATTTAATGCAAAGGGAAAAATTCATTTTGAAAATTTAAAGTATTTTGAAATTGATCCCGGATTCGTCTTTAAGAGTAGATTAAATGAATATGATAAGAAGGATACAATTACAGTTTACGGGACAAAAGGTGAGCCCAGGAAAGCGGTAAAATTCGGATATATTGAATTTAACTATAAGAACACCGGATATAAGAT
>JBLMZM010000363.1:0-2631 GCA_050258815.1 Ignavibacteriales bacterium | reverse complement strand
ATAGATATAAAAGCACTTTTGAAGTAACCATAATTTTCCAGATATAGAATATGCTGATGACTTTTAGGAAGCTAAAAGGGAATAAATAAAATATTAGTAATGATAGAACAAGTATATAGCGGCGGACCAAAAGGGTAAGGAAAAGTAATAAATTTTGCTACAATATTGCTACTGTGCATTATTTTAATGTTTATTATAAAAACAAAAAAGCCCTGTAAATGATTAATTTACAAGGCTTTTAATGGCGGGGTCGACGAGGCTCGAACTCGCGACCTCCTGCGTGACAGGCAGAATAGATTTCTAAAAAGTGTCTTTTTAACTCATTTTTGAAGGTATTTTGACCTGCACTCGTCCCAAATGGTCTAAATTGTTCTATAATTTGCTACGATTTTGCTACGAAGATGCAATTATTCAACTAATGGATTAGACCAACGGTGTGGAAAAAGAAAACCGAATAAGCCAGAATTACCTTTCTAATGCAATTAATATATACCCAAAATGTTCAGTAACAAAAGCCCTTGGTACAGAGATTTCAAATTTTCAGTCTTTGTATACCTTCAATGCCTCCATAACATTTCTTCCGAATAAATTAGGCTTTGGATTTTTGTTCGGTTTTCTTAACCTTCCCCCAATATAATATGGACCTGAAGAGTATAAAGTCCCAAGGATCTCAGGAGAATTATCAATCGGGCAACCTGACTTTTTCCAGTAGCTCTGAAATATTCTTAAGTATGAGGCAGCATAACAAATATTCAATGAATCATTGTAAAGCTTCTTTATTATCTCTTTAGGCGAGCCGCTTATTTTAAGCAGCCCTTTGTACTTATCCCCCGGATAAAACTCAATTTCAGCATTATTCAACTGATTTTCAATCCAGTATGCGGTCTTAAGCTTAACCTGACAGAATCCTAAGGAACTGTTAAGCCCTGAGGCTGCAAGTATCTCATCCAATGCGTCATCCTTCCAGTCGTAATTCATTGTTCTTTCGACATAGATAATAGCCTTAAGATAACTCTCATTAACATCAAACTTCACGGCTGCATTATGAATAAGGCTTTTCTTGGCCTCAAGCTTTTTCATTGTTTCACTGCTATCCTCAGCTTTGAGCTGTATGCTTAATGTGAGGAGAATAATTAATGCAACAAGTAAGTCTTTCTTCAACAATTTACTCCCAAATATCTCGTTATTATTTCATAAGAAGGAAATGCCGGATCCAATGCACCTAATTAAAAATACATTGGGAAAACCGGCATTTGCTTTAATTCACTTCATCTTTAACTATTGTTAGTTATAAAAAACAGGGCTACTTCAAAAACATCATTTTGGCAGTTTTTTCAAATACCCTGCCGTTTTCAAGTGAATGGGCGCTTATTTTGTATATGTAGAGTCCGCTTGAAACGTTTGAGGCATTGAACATTGCGCTGTATCTTCCTGCCTCCTGAATTGTATTTACAAGGGTTGCTACTTCATGCCCCAGGATGTCATAGACCTTAAGCTCAACCTTGCTTGTCATAGGAAGCGAGTAGTCAATTCTGGTCGAAGGGTTAAAGGGGTTCGGATAGTTGCCCGAAAGGCTGTATTCAGTCGGTTTCTCTATTTTTGCACTTTCCTCTGAATCCTTCATCTCCTTTACCAGAATCTCTTTTTCGGGAACAATGTCTCCAACGAGGCCGTGGGCTTCTACTGATGAATGGCTTCCAGAGCCTACAAGATCATCAACTTCCAGGACCGTTTCCTTTGCTTTTTCCATATTCTTCTCATCATTTATGTAATGGAGCAGTTTGCTGAAAAGAATGGATTCCTGAATGTCCTTCTTTGCTTTTGGGCTTAAGCCTTTAAGTTCACTGCTTTTTATCTTAGCCCATAGTTCACCCAGCAGTTTTATCCTGTTTTCCCTGTCAAACCTGGTCTCTATTACCTCAGCCATAAGACCTGCAGGCTTCTTATCCAAAGATGACTTAAGAAGCTTTAAGTAGTCCTTAAAGTCTTCCATTCTGTTCTTACGTCCATTCTGCCACAATATATCCAGTGCATAGTAAGAAAGCGAAGAGTCAGGTATACTTTCCACTATTTTCTTGCATATCTGACTGGATTCAGTATCCCGGTTCAGTAAGAGCAGGTATTTTGCGAATGTGAGTTTTTTCAATATAGGCCACTTCTCATCATAGACCGTTGGAGTTTTTAACTCAGCCGTGGCCTCTAAAGAGTCCTTCCCCATAGAAGCAATCTGACTCTCATTTATTCCGCCTTTGGACACAGCGCCTGTTGAAGCAACAAACTTTTTGTCAAAAAGCTTTTCTTCCGGAGAACTCTGTGCTAAAGGCGAACCAGAGACTATATTCGGATCCCCCATCCAGCGTAAAGGGTCTGTTGGGTCAGCAGGTGGATAATAAACAAAACTGCCCGAACTGACATAAAACCTCGCTGTATTGATCGTTACGTTATCCGTCAAGTATTCCCACCAGTTATTCTCGGCAGTTACGATGCTGTTTCCATATACGCTAAGGTTATACCCCTTATTGTAATCAATCTTATTATGGCCCCCGTTCGTTATGCAGATATTTTCTCCCAGAAATGGGTTAGAATTGCGATTTGCAGAAAATCCGTGCGACCTGTTTGAGTATATATGGT
>JBLMZM010000362.1:0-7971 GCA_050258815.1 Ignavibacteriales bacterium | reverse complement strand
ATTGATTCAAAAACCATGATCAATTCAAACGCCTGGATTAATTCGGTTAACACAATCGATAAATAATTACATTTGATTCAATTAACACAATCTATAAATAATCATTGATGTTTGGTAGGGGCGCGCGGCGCACGCCCGTCGCACGCCGGATGGCGGGCGGGTAAACAAACGCATGGGGCACAGATATACCCGGCGAATGCCGGGCAGGCACACACAAATGAGCACAATCAAATAAACTTTGTATACGTATCCGGATGCAATGGGATCTGGAACCGGGATAATCGGATGCGCGGGTTAACCAACTCGCAGGATAATTCATGTATGGGTCTACCCCATATAGCGGACATAAAAAAACCGCAAAAATGAACTGTTTTTGCGGTTTTTAGTGGAGCTAAGCAGGATCGAACTGCTGACCTCTTGAATGCCATTCAAGCGCTCTCCCAGCTGAGCTATAGCCCCGTTATAGTTACATATGTCGTAAAAATTATAATACTAAATTAAAGAACTTTATGTGCTTTGTCAACCTTCATTTTAAATACCCGGGCAGGTTTTTTTTATGCTATGTACTTTGTACAGTAGACGCCCACCTGGTATTGCTCATTGGATGAGGTTTTTATAGGAATCGTTACATCCCAGTCGTAATTTAATTTGTTCTCCAGCTTCGAGTTTACTTTGCAGGCCACCGGTGCCAGCGAAATCCCGTTCCCGGAAAAAAACTGGTTCAATCCGCTGCTCAGTGTTGTTACAACTCCGCCTATTGCCTCAACCGCCTTGGCGTTTAAAGGCACCTGCTCGCCCAGGACCTTTTCTGCAATTTTAAGCATGTCGTTGCTCGTGCCATATACACCCAGGGTGACCGACAGCTCTTTCTTATCATCAATCAGTTCCAGAAATGCGAGCGTTTCATTGGGAATAGTAACAGTGCTCTTCTCAGGAAGTAAATTTATATCTGCACCCAGCGAATCCTTGAAGCCCTGAGTGATTATATTGCCCAATAGCTGGGGCAGAGTGCCCCTTACAATTTTTGCCGTCTTCTGGTACAGGTTTGTCTCTTCACCAAAAACAACTTTTGAAAATTCCTTGTAAAACAGATCCGGCGCAGAATACTTTTCAATTACACCATTGAAGAGCGATGACTTCATGGATGTAGATTTTAATACGGTTGAAAGGAAGTAAATCTTTACAGTACCAGGATCAATCGCACGTATCTTCTGAACCAGCACCCTTTCGTTGATGATCTTTATGTGCTCGCCCAGAAAAATGTACTCCGGACGCTTCCTTTCAAACAGTTCGAGTCCTTCTTCTCCATTCTCCGCAATAATTACCTCGTACTTCTCACTGAATAATTTCATGAAAACATTCCGGAACTGCCTGTCGTGATCAATCAGGAGAAATTTTTCTTTCCCTGTTGCATCCATGGCGGGGACCGCTACATTGTCTGCGGAAGCACCGGTGGTTCTGCCTCCGCCACTTCCAAGCAGCGAGTTTATGGCTGTCCTGATCTTGTCTGCCGCTGTGTTATTATATATCGGCTTCAGTATCAGATCCGTAATACCGAGCCTCAGAAGACTTAGAATTTCGTCCCTCTCAACTGCATGAGTGATAACAACAATAGGTAGCCTGGAATTCGACTGCGTTGAACGTACTATCTCAATTACTTTTTTACCATTTTGAGGCTGGAGATTGATGTCCATGAATGCAATATCAGGTGATTTGTTGATAGCAAAGCCTATAAATTCCCTCACCTCATCGGTTTCAATGATTTCAAACCTGCCGAGGCCCTCCAGAATCTTTTTGATTATATTCCTGTCGTTTTTATCTTTATCGCCGATTAATATTTTTAAGCTCATTTTTCCATAATATTATTATTAATTAATATAACCAGGAACCTTTTATCACATAAATCCGGCAGCATTACTGAAAATTTAGCATTCCATATTCATTTATCGCATAAAATCCTGCGCGGTTCCGGCGCAAAAACCTGAATTCTGAATATTAATATAATTGAGGGCAGCGAGCTTGGAAATACCAACTTCGTGGTATTTATGCCGGAAATGCAGGTCTGCGATCTTTTTTACTGAAAGTTGCAGCCGCAGAATCCAAATAGTTTATAAAAAAATTTAATTATAGGGAAATTTTTCATAAGTTTGTAAATCTAAAAACAAATTATGACAGGCAATGTTTAAAGGACTCCTACCAAAAGAAGAAAAATACTTCGAGGATTTTAGTAAAATGATCTCTACCGTCAGCGAGATGGCGGAACTTACAAAGGCCTTTTTCCAGGATGGAAAGTACGACCCGGAAATACAGCTTAAATTAAAATCTCTCGAAAAGAAATGTGATGAAATATCGGAAAAAGTAATAAAAAAGCTGAATAAGAGCTTTTTAACACCATTCGACCGCGAAGATATATTTGCTCTGATCAGGACCCTCGAAAAGATCAGCGATGCCATTAATGCCGCCGTTACACGCGTTATTGTTTATAACCTCACCGAACAGATCGAGGCTTCGGATAAGCTGCTGAAAATTGCAGGACTCCAGATTAAGGAGCTATATTCATGCATAGTTGATCATAAAGTTAAGGCAACTGATAATCTGAAAACAGTCAAATACCTCGAACAGGAAGCCGACGTTATTTACCGCGAAAATATCTCCAAGATATTCAGGGATGAAAAGAACGCCATTGAACTCTTTAAGAAAAAGGAGATCCTGGACGTGCTGGAAGATATAACCGATAAATGCCAGACGGTTGCTTCTGTAATTATGACAATTTCACTAAAAAACAGTTAACTTAACTTATTGATGGATATATGACCATACCTTTTATAAATGTTACACTTCCTGTATTGGCTGTAATTATTATACTACTGTCGTTCCTGTTCGATTTTTATAACGGAATGCACGATGCAGCAAATTCAATTGCAACTGTTGTTGCAACCAAGGTTCTCAGCCCCTTCCAGGCGGTTGCCTGGGCCGCATTTTTTAACTTTGCAGCTATCTTTGTTTTCGGACTGGGCGTTGCGGCAACGATAGGGAAGGGCCTCGTAATTCCCTCAGCCCTGGATAATACAGTTATCTTTGCCGCACTCATCGGTGCTATTATCATGGCTGCAGGAGCAACCCACCTGGGCATACCCCTCAGCATCTCCCATTGCCTCATCGGGGCACTCGGCGGTGTTGCCGTGCTTAAAGGCGGTTTTGGAGTGCTTGTAGCCTCCGGATTTCTGAAGATTATTGCCTTTATTTTTATATCGCCATTGCTGGGCTATCTGTTTGCCAGTCTGTTTTCTGTTGCTACAACCTGGATAGTAAAAGATATGGCACCCAAAAAGGTGGAGAAGTATTTCAGAAGATTGCAGATAATGTCGGCTGCTGCCTACAGCCTCAGCCACGGCGGCAATGACGCACAGAAGACAATGGGACTCATTACAATGGTATTAATAGCCAATAAGGCAATCAGTCCCGCAGCCCACACCCCATACTGGGTCGTGTTTTCATGCCAGACCGTCATCGCACTGGGTACTCTCTTCGGGGGATGGAAAGTAATCAAAACACTCGGTATGAAAATGACTAAGCTTAACCCCTTCGGGGGTTTCAGCGCAGAATCGGGTACAAGTATGACCATTTTCCTGGCTTCGGCCCTCGGAATCCCTGTAAGTACAACTCATACTATCACAGGAGCAATTACCGGCGTGGGAGCGGTTAAAGGCGCAAGGGCTGTAAGATGGAAGGTCGCCAGAAACATCATCTGGGCCTGGATACTAACTATACCTCTTTCAGCTGCTTTCGGCATGATAACCTATGAATTAATGAAATTCCTGAATATCGGGTAAGTCCGCTCCGTTCCCCCGGTATGAGGTAATTAAAATTTAGTACGGGTCCTTATGGACCCGTACTTCTAATTCCTGCATGAATACGCGCCATCCCATAAACAGCAGCACTGCCCATATCTCAATTCCTCTTTGATTTTTATACAAAATATTAAACTATTTATGCAGAAATCCGATAATAACGGATTAAAAAACAGGAGAATTTGTGCTGAACCGGAAATCTTTGGTATCTGTCCTGGCGCTGAGTTTGCTGCTGCTGGTACTGCCTTTCTTTCTTAATGACCTTTTCTTTTTACGAATCTCGGTGACCATCTTAGTCACTGTCCTTATTGTAATCGTATCCGCAATGTATTTTTCAGGCAAACATAATATTTATAATGACGTTGAAAAATTACTAACGGGCAGCGAAGGGATCCCAGGAATACCCGGCGAACTGAACGGGAAGCTGTCGGATCTTATAGCAGCAAAAAACAGAAAAATAGACCTGCTTGAAAATGAAATAAAAGAATTTCACAGCTCAGCAGCCCTGGCTGATGCCGAAAGGAGCCAGCTTGAAAGCAGGTTCAATATTACTGCGCATATTGAAAAGCAGAATAAGTATTCTTCTGAAAAAACAGCCACCGCAATACAGTATGCCCTTCAGACCATGGAAAGCAACATCACATTTTCAGAGAATCTGGACGATAAGATAAAGGAAATTGCGGCAAGTGTTTCAGGCCAGTTCCGTGAGGCCGAATGCATTGCGGGTTCCGTTGAGGAGATGACGCAAAGCATACTCCAGAACTCCGGCAATACGCACAGGATGCTGGATATATCTAAGGATGCAAGCTCAAAGGCGCGGTACGGGGCCGATACCGCCCGTGATGTAAAAAGAGGAATTGAAAACGTTGTGAATAAGGCAACTGCTACGCGCGAAAGGGTGGAAAGCCTGGTCAACCAGATGGATGAAATAGGCAGCGTGGCTTTGATAATTACTGATATTGCAGATCAGACTAACCTGCTTGCCTTGAATGCGGCAATTGAGGCGGCGCGCGCGGGTGAACAGGGGCGCGGCTTTGCCGTAGTGGCAGATGAAGTGCGCAAGCTGGCTGAACGTACGTCAAAGGCTACAAAAGAGATTGGACAGATAGTAGCAACCCTTCAGAATGAAGTGAAAACAGTAGGCAGCTTCATGCAGGAGGTTAACAATGAGGTGGATTCAGGATTGAAAATGACTGAAATTCTGACCGGTTCACTGCAGGAAATCGAGGCACAGTCGGCAGATATGTCGGGTCTCGTTTCCCAGATCTCAAATACATGTACCGAACAGTCCTCAGCCATGGAGTCAATCAGCCAGAGTACCCTGGAACTGAGGGATATAAGCGAAGGTGTTACCCGGATTGCAGATCATATGGCAAAGGAAACGGATGCCTCAAAGAGAATGTCGCTTGTCAATTATGATAAGCTTTTAATAAGCGTGGCCAAATCGGACCATATAAACTGGGTAAACAATATAGTTGAAACAATAGTACGCCATAAGGATATAGACATCACCAGAGTAACCGACCATATGAACTGCAGGTTTGGCAAATGGTATAATATGGCCAAAGGCAGATACGGCTCACTGAAACTGTTTAATGACATCGATCCCATTCACGTTGAAGTGCACAGAAAGGGTAAGGAATTACTGCAAAACTGCCGGAATAAAAATTCCGAAGAAGCAAAAAAATGCGTTAATGAAATCGAGCAGCTGCGCGACAGGGTTCTCAGCCAGCTGGATGCCCTGGAGCAAAAGATCCAGTGAGAATAAGAAAAAAATCAGGTTGTAAAGGTATAGACTAAGATAAACAAAGGACCGGATCTGGTTATTGAGGAAATTGTAAAATGGCCCAAAGGGCCTATTTTACGCATCCATACGGGGATGTAATATGATGACGCGGGCGCGACCCCTGCAAACCGGGCCCACATTGTCATAATACATTTCCCGTGAAATGGACTTGTGATATGCATAAACCTGTTCCGGATGGGCATCAGCTACGCAATCTTGCCTCTGTTGTAAATCTCATCCGTGCAATCGTGCTCTCTTTCTTGCAGAAGTTTTTCGTATAATCTTCCGATCTTCTTCTGGAACAGATCAGGTGTGAAAAGGAGTGATCTCTCAAAGGATTTTTCCGACAGGTGCTTTCTCAGTTGCTTGTCCTTCATTAAAATCTCAATTTTGCCTGCCAGCGAAGCATAATCATTCCTGCTGAATGTCAGACTTGTTTCATTTTCAACTGCAATGTCCTTTACCCCGTCCGAGTAGCACACAATGCTGGGAATGCCCATGGCCATGGCCTCGATCAGCGCAAGTCCGAATGCCTCTGCGTGCGAAGGGAAGAGGAAAATGTCAAAAATTGAAAGCAGCGCCGGCACGTCATTTCTGAAACCCGTAAATACAAAATATTTTTCAAGAGAGTATTTAGTTATCAGGCCCTTCAGATATTCCTCAAAACCGGCTTCATCCTTCTGGGCGCTTCCGGCAACAATCACCTTTACGTCCAGATCATCACTCCTTAGTATCCTCAAAGCTTCAATTACGTCTTCATGACCCTTCCCGGGCGTAATACGTCCGATCATTCCAAGGACTAACGTGGAATCATTCAGCCCAAATTCCTTTTTCAGTCCCAGGATGGTACTGTCATCTTTTATGAATTTTTTATCGTCAAAATAATTATGCACAAGTGTAACCTTGGTCTCATTTACCGGTGTGGTATCGAGTATATTTTTTCTTATGACCTCTGAAATTGCCACCACATGATCCAGCCTTCTGTAGAGCATCTTGTGCAGAAAATCCTTCTTGCTGATGGCCGATCCCAGGTGCTTGGTCATAACAACGGGAGTCGTATAGCCCAGAAATTTCAAAGCCGGAATAATAATCCACAGATCTTTAGAATAATGAGTATGTATCAGCTGGTAGCTGTTGTACAGCATGTGCTGTGATAATTTAATTATGTTAACCAGACCGGGTCTGGCTGAATTGAAAGTAAACCGCTGAATGCCTGACTTGGCAGATTGTATGTCAATTGGACTATTTTTAATGCATGCAAGATGCACTTCGTGTCCTTCCTGCATAAGGAGTTTAATGCTGGAGACGGCAAACATCTCCATTCCCCCCCAGGATCCTGATAAACATGATACTAATATTTTCATGCTGTTTTGACAAACATTCTTAATAAAAGGTTTAATTCCCTTTACAATATTTAAAATATATTAATATTATTTAACAACAAGCGGCATTTACATCCGATTCGCTGACAGTTAACTTCATCACAATTTGAATCCACCCCAGACAAAGATTGGTTGAAATTATGCTTTGTTATTTCTTATTTTGCACTTATTTTTTACTTCGATAATTAAACAGTCTGCCGGTTTTCCGGCACTTTCACGGGGATGCTATGAGCTATCTGGGTATATTCCTGACAACTTCTGCCGGTACCATCGCTGGTATCGGGATATGGCTGTTCCTTATAAAACGCAGCAGGAATGCATCTATGCCGCTGAGTGATCTGCTGAAGTTTGTATTTGCAGCGGGACTCATAATCAGAATAAGCTATTCTGTTCTTACCCCTTCTTTCTATGCCCCTGATGAAGAATCCCACTTTAAATATGTAAAATACCTGTCGGATAACGTGTCATTTCCGGTGCAGACAACCATAACGGGGGAGGACGGGAACGACTGGGAGTATTATCAGCCGCCTCTGTATTATCTGCTCATGACCCCTATATACAGGTTTTCGGAGCTGCTGTTTCATAGCAGGACTCTAACCGTGATTTTAATGCGGCTTGCCTCAGTGCTGATGTGGTGCGTTACAATGCTGTTCACCCTCAGAATTATGCAACGGCTCGGTATAAAAAATGAATTCGTGCGGGTCTTCACAGCCGGAATGACGGCGCTGCTGCCTACATATACATTTATTTCGTCCATGATCAATAATGACAACCTTGTTATTATGCTGGGCAGTATTATTCTGTATATTCTGTTAAACAAAGAACTTACGATAAGAATCTATATTTTAGCCGGAATTCTGCTGGGTGCAGCACTGCTGGCAAAGCATTCATCTATCGTATTTTTCCCGCTTGCAGGTTTGCTTATCATTCTGAGAAACCGCACCATGTCGCC
>JBLMZM010000361.1:0-89656 GCA_050258815.1 Ignavibacteriales bacterium | reverse complement strand
AAACGTACCAATCCAGATATGGTTCTGGTTGTCAACTGCAATATATCCAAGCTCGTTATCCGGAATAGCCGAATTGGAGGTGTTATAGATGGTCCAGTTCTGGATAGAGAAGCTGAAATCCGTTGGTTCTTCATGTTCTTTAGGCTTTTGGGGTTCAGTGGTATTGCAGGTAAGAAATAAAAAAGCTGTAATTAGTAAGATGACTACAGCTACGATCCTTTTAAGCAAATCATGATTCTTTGTAAGCCCTCTGGTGCTAAGTCTTTGAAGTAGTTCAGTGAAGATCGGTTTCATTCCTTGCTCATCTCCTGTTTTGGTTTTATTTGGATAATTCCTGTAAAATATCAGCATTTACACATTTGGGATATTCATGGAACAAGAGCAACAATTCAGAGCTTGCACAAAAGTCATTCATGTAGTGCCCTCCAGGCAGATATGCGTGGAAGTAATCTTATTTTGTGGGGTATGTTTGGTAAACAAAAAGAGAACTGAAATAATGCATATCGGGATATTAATTGAAGCGGTCCATATTCTTCTGTTATTAAGGTTATATCCGTGCAGCCTCATATGACGAGCAGTAACTTAAGTCATATCACTTTCAGAAGCAAGGACCGGAATTATTTTTATTTACACACGAATTGACTCATAAATAATGTAACCCTGGAGTATTGAAAAATTATTCGCTGCCTCAAAAATAAATGTAACCGAAAGATTTACATGATTTTTCTTTTGAAATACTGCTCCTGGTCTCATGGCAAACAAAACCTGGTTCCTTCACTATGAATGAGTCGCGGCTACTGAGAGATATAACTTCATTATATGATTTGTTTTGATTATTTTTAAAGCAGCATATTTGACAACACCCTGACACAGGGAGCAATTTTCATCCGGACACTATATTGTCCATGGGAATCTTTTATCAGACTCAAATGACTATTTGGGATTATAATTTATAAATTAAGAATATACTATTATGTCTAAAAATATCTTAACCAGACTTCAATCGGGCATCATACTGCTCTCCGACGGCGCCATGGGTACGGAGCTGCAGAAAAGGGGAATGAAAACGGACCTCAGTCCCGAAGAGCTGAACTTCACAAATCCCGAGGTAATTCAGGCTATTCACAGCGATTATATTGCCGCCGGAAGTGATATTATTGAAACCAATTCCTTCGGAGCCAACCGCATCAGACTCTCGCTCCATCAGATGGAGGACAGGGCTAAGGACTTTTCCAAGAGAGCCGCCGAACTTGCGCGGGAGGTCTGCCCGAAAGGGAAATACGTAGCCGGATCTATTGGACCCACGGGAGAAATAATGGAGCCGCTTGGCCCCCTTACGGCAGAGGACGCCTATAACGCCTTTGCAGAACAGGCCGAAGCGCTGGCCGATGGAGGAGTGGATATTATTTTCGTTGAGACCATGATGTCAATTGAAGAAGCCGAAGTTGCCGTAAAGGCGGCAAAGGATAAAACCAGCCTGCCAGTATGCGCTTCAATGACCTTTGAGGCAGGCCCCGCAGGCATCAGGACTATGTGGGGAGTGGACATCCAGACAGGAATTGAAAGGCTTTCTGCAGCCGGAGCAGACATACTGGGATCCAACTGCGGACGCGGCTTCGACGAAATGCTGCTTGTAATAAAAGAAATGCGCCCGCTTACAGATAAACCAATCCTTGCACAGGCCAACGCAGGCATTCCCGAATGGGTCGACGGCGTCAGCATTTATAAGGAAACTCCAGAGGTGACGGCTCCCAAGGCCGAAGAGCTGCTGAAGCTCGGCATCAATATACTTGGCGGCTGCTGCGGCACGGGTCCTGAACACATAAGGGAAATGAGAAAGCTGGTGGATCAGTTTAACTCTGCCGCGAAATAGGCCCTTAGCTATCAGAGTACAACACAATGAGGAAATATTGAGAACAAAGCTTGAAATTGCGAAGAACTGGCTCCCGCGCTATACGGGAACGGAAATAGACGAATTCGGGGATTACCTTCTGCTGACAAATTTTCACAACTACGTAACCCGGTTTGCAGAACAATTTAACTGCGATATTAAAGGCATCGGCAGGCCCATGCAGACGGCTACAAATTCACAGGGACTTACTATTATAAATTTCGGCATCGGTTCGCCTAATGCCGCAACAATAATGGACCTGCTGGTAGCAAGGCAGCCCAAAGGGGCCCTCTTCCTGGGTAAATGCGGCGGCTTGAAGAAGTCCACCGAAATTGGCCACTTTATTCTTCCTATCGCGGCAATAAGGGGGGAAGGCACCTCGGGTGATTATATGCCCCCGGAAGTCCCGGCCCTGCCCTCATTTAAACTTCATAAATTTGTTTCGGATAAAATTGTCGAGCACGACCAGGATTACCGTACCGGCGTTATCTATACCACTAACCGCCGGGTCTGGGAATGGGATGATAATTTCAAGCGCTACCTGGAGAAGCTTTCGGTCATTGGTATAGATATGGAGACCGCTACTGTATTTATTGTCGGACACGTTAACGAGATTGCGCGCGGAGCACTTCTGCTCGTATCCGACATGCCCATGATCCCCGAAGGGATCAAGACCGAAGAATCGGACCGCAGGGTAACGGATACCTACGTCAACCTGCACCTCCAGATAGGCATCGAGGCCATGACTGAGATTGGCATTAACGGAGAAGCTATCAAGCACTTCCGCTACTGATTCTCACCAGCCTGCGGCCCGTTCTGCTCAGGCTGTTCCTTTGCCGGTATTTCCTTTATTTCTCCGGTTTCTTTTTTATCAGCTGGTCCTCTGCCCTGAGCCGGATATCTTCTCGGATTCTGCTCTCTTTTCTGATTTGAGCCTCTTCCCGGATTCTGCTCTCTTCTGGGATTCTGCTCCCTTCTCTGATTCGGTTCTCTTCTCTGAGCCTGGTCCCTTTTCTGCGTCGATTCTTTATTCTGATCCGGTTCTCTTTTCTCAGAGTATTCTTTCTGAGGGCTCTTACTTCCCATATCCTCAGGCAGCTTAAGCAGTGACTCATCCGGCTGAATGCAGTGCAGGCTGTGGCCCAGGAATTTTTCTATTGCCGGGATATAGAAGGAATCGTCTTCAGAGGCGAAACTGATCGAGACACCGGTTGCTCCTGCTCTTCCCGTGCGGCCAATGCGGTGAACGTAATCCTCCGGATCCTGCGGCAGAGTATAATTGATTACGTGGCTTACTCCATCAATGTGAATACCGCGTCCTGCCACGTCAGTTGCAACGAGCACCCTGATCTTGCCACCCTTGAAATCATCCAGCACCTTTATTCTCTGGCGCTGGTCCACATCTCCCGAGAGAAGCGAACAGCTGATGCCATGCCTGTGAAGCACGTCTGTCAGGTCGCGCGTTTCATCGCGCCTGTTGGCAAATATTATCACGCGCTCAAGGTTCTGTTTCGTAATCAGATTATAAACGAGCGAATATTTTTCCTGGCTTGTAACTATATATATTATCTGTTTTACGGAATCCACTTCCACCTGTGCTGGTTCAATTTCCACCTGGACTGACGTATCCTTGGTCCACTGCGAGGCCAGGCGCTTTACATCCGGTGAAATTGTAGCGCTGAAGAACAGCGTCTGCCTCTTATCCTTGGGAGGAGTGCTGCGCACGATCTTTCTTACGTCAGGGATAAAGCCCATGTCAAGCATGCGGTCCGCCTCGTCAATAACCAGTATTTCCACCTGGCTCAGGTGTACGTCGTGACGCGAATAAAAATCGAGCAGCCTTCCGGGTGTTGCAACCACTACGTCTATGGTCTGCCCGTTCAGCTGACGCTTCTGTTTCTGATAATCCATTCCGCCATAGACACCCATTATTTTGAGCTGGGTATACTTGGCCAGATTATGGGCATCATCGGCAATCTGCATCACCAGCTCGCGCGTTGGAGCAAGTATCAAAGCCCTCGGCGTGCCAACCCTTCTTTTTTCCTGAAGCTTCTCTTTAAGGAATCTGGTAAAAATGGTGATAAGGAAGGCCGCAGTTTTCCCGGTGCCCGTCTGTGCACGCCCCGTTGCATCTTTACCGGCCAGAGTGTTATAGAGTATCTCCGCCTGTATGGGGGTACAATACTGAAAGCCCAGATCGGATATTGCGTGCATTACCTCTTTGGGCAGGTTGAGGTCATGAAACCTGGTTCTACCTTCAGAGGGTTCCACCTTGAACTGTGAGATATCCCAAAGATCCGGCTTTCTAACCTGTTCGGGTTTTTGTGGCTGCTCGGCTGCTTTACCCTGTTCAATACCTTTGGGCTGCTCAGCTCCTGCCGGCCTTTCAGTTCTTTTGCCGGGACCAGCCTTCTGTGCCTGAGGAGGCCTTTCTTTCCTGGGCTGTGAGGGCGGCTGCTGGCTATAAGGGCGCTGCTGCCGTGTCTTCTGCCCTCCCTGCTGCTGCGGTTCCCTGGGACCCGGTTTTCTTACGCCCGTCTTGTCTGCAACCGGAGGCCTTGAGGAAACCCTGGCTTCCTTCAGCCTTGCTTCCCTTAGCTTTTCATCCTTCTTCTTTTTACCCGACTTCGAAATACCGCTCAGCTTATCCCTTACAAACTTAATTATGTGTCCTAACAATTTCCCACCTATAAATTTAGTTCATACCGTTTTTCATTTATTATAAAACCATTGCCTGTAAACACATATACCTTGCATCGCTATATAGAACAGGAAATAGTAAGCTACCGGTAATATTATTATAGCTCAAATACTAATAACATAATATACAAAAATGTGAGTCATTTATCGAGAATTCCCTCAGATTTCCCGGCGGCGGCTCTTCTTAACAAATGACCTGCCTTTTATCCCGTCTCAGAACCGGTAAAATAACTGTTCCGCATTTTGTAAAATTATTCACAAATATATTTCCTTTTTATTTTGTTTTGTATAACTTGCTCACAAAATTTCTTCCAAGTCATTTACCGGAAACATATGACTAAATGTAAATCTCCCGAAAACAAATTTCTGATACTTGCAGTCCCCCTCATTCTTTTTATACTCCTAAACTCCGGCAGAAGTGTCTTTGCCCAGGAGTTTGGCACATTAAGGGGCCTGGTTACCGATTCAACCAGTGGTGAGGCACTTGCATATGCCAGCATCACCATTCAGGAAATTTCCACCGGGGCCTATTCCGACTCCAAAGGATATTTTCTCATTACTTCTATACCGGCCAACAGAAGACTGACCATTATCACCTCCTATATGGGTTACAACCTGAATAAAACGATTGTAAAGCTTGAGAAGGGAAAAATGACCCACGTAGACATTAAGCTGATACCGACCAGCGTACTGCTGCCAACCGTTGAGAAGGTAGAAAAAAGGATAGTCGAGGAAAATGCTACCGACATCAGTCTCCAGAGAATAACCATGAAGGAGCTTGAGATGATGCCCAAGGGCGTGGAAACAGACATCTTCCGCTCCCTGCAGTACCTTCCCGGAGTCAGATCCACAGGTGATGTATCGGCCAGATACTACATCAGAGGCGGCGCAGGCAACCAGAACCTCGTTCTGGTCAACGGTGCCACTATATATAACCCGTTCCATGCATTCGGGCTTTTCAGCGTTGTTGACCCCGAAATGGTAAATAACGTGGAATTCTATAAGGGAGGATTTTCTGCTGAGTACGGCGGAAGACTCTCCTCCGTAATGAATATTTTCACAAAGGACGGCAATAAGAATAATTACAGCACAAAGGCCAGCATCAGTTACCTCAGCGCAAAGGCACTGGTCGAAGGACCAATTCCCAATGGATCGTTTATTGTTACCGGCCGCAAGAGCTATTCGAGCGATATTTACAAGAAATTCCTTAACGATAAGAATATCCCGCTGGATTTTTATGACCTGTCATTTAAGGTCAACTTCTCCAATCCTGATTTCGTCGAAGGCAGCAAAATTACCCTGCATGGCTTTATCAGCAGGGATAACCTCCTGAATGAGGACCCGTCCAAGGCCGACCTGGACTGGACCAACAAGATCTTCGGCTTCAAGTGGTTCCAGATCTCCGACAGCCCGCTGTTCTTCGAACTCGGCATGTCGTGGAGCAATTTTTTCGGAGAAGTTCTGCCTAAGCTAAGCGAAAGCAAACCCAAGCGCAATGAAGTAAATGATGTTAATATGAAGATGGACTGCAGCTATATTTATGATTCCAAGGACGAGCTGGGCATTGGGCTTAATATCCTTAACGTAAACACAAAACTTCTGCTTCAGAATGCCAGCGGCGTCACGACTGACGTGGGATCCTATGGCACAAACTTCTGCTTTTATGCCAAGTATAAATTTTTACGCTTCAAAAACCTTGGCATTGACCTCGGTACAAGGGTCAACCTGACCGGCCTTTCCGAAAACGGGGGCAGGTTCTTTAACGAGCCACGCGTCAGCTTTACCTACAGGCTCATTCCTCAGATTGCAATCAAAGGTGCATGGGGAATATTCCAGCAGGAGCTTACAACACTTTCAGATGAAAACGAAGTTATCTCACTTTTTGAACCCTGGATCATTACTCCAAATTACCTGACTCCGGCCAGGTCAAGGCACTATATACTCGGAACCGAGTTAAATTTCACAGAAGATCTGACCGTTGAACTGGAAGGATATTATAAAACCATCGAGAATTTTCCCGCGCTGAACGAACGCAAGATCTTTTCGACGGATAATGATCTGGTTGCCGGCACGGGCGAAGCTTACGGAGCCGAATTTATGCTGAAATATAAGCTCGGCGACTTCTATTTCTACACATCTTATTCGCTGGGCTGGACTTATAAAACAATTGAAAACTGGCTGTACTACCCTAAGTATGACTCCAGGCATTCCGGCAACGTAAGCCTTGAATATAACTTCGGTAATGACTGGCAGGCAAGCGTAGTATGGGTGTATAACTCGGGAATGCCTTTTACTGAACTGACCGGTTACTATGATAAATTCAATTCCGGAGACTTTTTGACCGGGCAGAACCCGTTCAACTCCACACAGCCATTCCTGCTGTTGGGGGACAAAAACCTGGGACGGCTGCCAAACTATCACAGAATGGACATCAACCTGTCAAAGAAATTCAAAGTGGCATTCGCAAACTTCTATGTTGACTTCAGCATCGTTAATGTTTATAACAGGAAAAATATATTTTATTTTGAACGCGATTCAGGCAAACGCGTAAACATGTTACCATTTTTACCAACAGCAACTCTTAAACTTGAAATATGAAAACAAAATACCTGATTTTACCCTTTATCTGTCTGGCAGTTCTCTCATTTTCCTGCAAGGAAGAAGACTTTAACCCCAAGGGAGAGTTCAAACAGAAGTATGTGCTTAACTGCGTGCTGAGGACTGATACCACGGTACAGGTTGTCACGCTTACTTCAAGCTATAACGTCGCTGGCTTTAACCCGGGCGACAATAAAACAGATCCTGCGCTCGAAAATGCCGACGTCAGGATGTGGTATGATGAGTCGGTGATTATCCTTAAGCCGGGAACAGATCCCAGAGGAGATACAAGCAGGTATAATACGCCTTATAAATATTACTACGCGGAGAATTTTCAGCCCGCTCCGGGTAAAACCGTTGAAATCGAAGCCGTGCTTCAGAATGGAAGACGGCTGCATGCAACTACAGTAATCCCCAGGAAAATAGACTATGATTTTGAGAGGGTGGATTCAGTTGTGCCTCCCGCCGGCAAAAATTACGTTACAACTGCCTGGCAGCCGGCCAAAGACCCTAATACTTTCTTTTATCCTAAGTTTAAGCTTGTCTATTTCAAGGTGGAAAACAGCGTTCCTGTCAGATATCTCAGGACAATACCTGTAAAATATGTTAAATCAGGCGGAACGTATGCACCCATTTACGCCCGCCCGACAACACAGCCCACCTATACAATTGAAACTGACGCCGTCAACAGGGTTATGGAAGAGATCTCAGCCGGCGACCCCAATAAAAAAAATTATATTGTCCTCGCATTTATATATGAAATTATGACACTGGATATAAACCTGTCTTCTTATTATTCTTCATCCAGTCAGTTCGATGAGGGTTTTTCGGTAAAGGTGGACCAGGCCGACTATTCAAATGTTGAAGGTGGACTCGGAATTTTCGGGGCCTATTCCAGCGTGGAATACGCTATCCGGCTGGATAAGAATTATATAAGGTCATTTGGATACAAAACTAAACTTGGACCCGAATGAGGCACGTACTGATGCAGGCAAATATTATCGTGAATATGGAAAGAGTGAGCGGTAAAATTAAGTTGTTCTCTTTGTTTTTGCTCACTATCTTTTCATTTTCGTGCGATAAAAAGGTCTCTGTTACGGCTCCGGAGGAGCCTGTGCCGCAGACATATATATTTATTAACTCACTACCCGGAAAAGCAGCCATTTTCCTGGACGGGAAAAATACGGGGAGAATCACTCCCGATAGTCTCTGCTGGATAAAACCGGCTGAACACAATATAACCCTTAAGCTTCAGAATTATAAGGATACTGTATTAACAGTTCAGGCGGTCAGTAACGAGAAAAAGTCGATTTTCGTGGATTATCTAAAAAACCCGTCAATGTATGGGAGTATCGCCTGCGGAGGCAGTCCAAAACTCAGCAAAATATTTCTAAATGGCAAGAATACAGGCAAACTGACTCCGGATACATTAAGAATGCTCATTCCGGGTAAATATGAAATTAAATACCAGGCTGAAGGCTGCAGGGAAGACAGCCTGATCGTGACCGTTCAAAGCAGTAAAATCAGCGATGTATTAATTGAACTGGCTGATACTACCCTTTGGGTAACTTATAATACGGCAAACTCTAAGATACCGACCGGCTCACTGACTAAAATAGTGGTCGACGACCATGATAATAAGTGGATCGGCACCAACGGGAAAGGATTAATTAAATATAATGGTATTGAATGGGTTACCTATAACTCGTCAAATTCGCCGCTGCCTGGTGAAATAATCAGCTGCATGGCAGTAGAAAAGGGCAAGAAACTGTGGATCGGCACCTATATTGGTCTTGCAGCTTTTGACGGCTTTTCGTGGGAAGTATACAATACCGGGAATTCCATTATTCCGGATAACCGTATTACTTCAATTGACATTTCAGCAGACGGGAATAAACTTATTGGCACTACCAAAGGCATAATTGAAATTAGTAAATACAAAGGTGACCCCTGGAAATTATATAACGAAAAGACCTGCCGGATGGCCGATGATTATGTGATGCAGGTGGCTTATGCAGATGGCAATATCTGGGCCGGGACCCTGGACTCAGGCCTGTGTTACCTGGATGCTTATAAGAATTGGCATTCTTTGAACTTTAAAAACGGACTGCCGGGATATTTCGTAAAAGCCATGAAATATAACCCGTTTGTAAGAAAAATATGGGCATATTTCTCCCCTGAGCATGTTCCGGGCGGATTAGTAGAGGGAACAAACGTCAGCTACTTCCAATGGTCCCCGGTAGTCAAAACACTGCCGTTAAATGGGATTAATTCTATTACAATTAACCAGTATTATAGCTGGATATCCAGTTCATCGGGAATCATGAGAATTGATAATTATGCCCCCAGGACCAGTACTGTTTATTCCGACTCCAACTCACCGCTGCCGACTAATGATATTCAGGATATTGCGGTGGATTCGAATGGAATATTGTGGATCACTACTTCGGGATACGGGCTTGTAAAATTTAAGATGCCCCGGTAAGCTGAATTACACTTAGTTTGCTTAACTTTAACCCTTAATAATATTATGAAGAAACATTACAAATACGGACTGAAAATCGTTTTTATGCTGCTCCTTCTTGTCTGCTGCTATTCATGCGACAAGGATGTATCTGTTACTCCGCCCGACGAACCCGTTCCAACGGGAGTCCTGGCCATTTCCTCTGATCCTAAAGGAGCACTGATATACCTTAATAATAAAAATACAGGAAGATATACTCCCGACAGCCTTAATTGGCTTAAGGGCGGGGATTATACTATTACTCTTAAAATGCCGCTGTACAGGGATACTACATTTCTGTTATCGGCAAAGGATAGCGTGAAGAAAAGCATATTTGTCGACTATTTTTCAAATCCGCTCATGTACGGCAGCATCTTATGCTCATCAGAGCCCAGTAACTCATCAATTTATCTGAATGGCAAGGATATAGGACAGAAAACCCCATTTACTATCAATAACCTGATTCCCGGAAGCTATACTATAAAATTCCGGCACAGTGAGTGCAGGGATGACAGCGTCTCGGTAATCGTGGAAAGCAGCTACATAAAATCCGCCTACAAAGAACTTGCGGATACTTCTGTATGGGTAACTTATAATACATCAAATTCGCCGATACCAAGAAATTCCCTGACAGCCATAATTTCCGACAGGGAGGATGCCCAGTGGATTGGGACTGACGGCGGAGGGCTGGTATACAAAAATGCGGATACATGGAAAACCTATAACATCCAGAACTCGCCAATTGCATCAAATTATATTACTGCAATTGTACAGGAAAACAGCACTCCTACCAAATGGATCGGCACTAATAACGGGCTCTGCATGTTGAGCACCTCGGGCTGGACGGTCTGGAATACCAGCAACTCTATCCTCCCGGATAATTATATTACCGCAATTTCCATTGATTCCAAAGGGGTAATATGGGTAGGAACCTTTAAGGGTCTGGTAAGGATTCAGGGGTTAAGTTGGACACTTTATAACACCTCCAACTCCAAAATACCCGGTAACGGGATTCAGGCTTTAAGCTGTGACGCACAGTCAAGACTCTGGGCGGGTGTTGCAGGCATTGGCGTTACCTCATATGACGGATCACAATGGACCACCTATACAAGAGAGACCCATAACCTGCCCGGCAATGACGTTACTGCATTGTCCGTGGGAATGTATGGAGAAGGTGTCTGGGCCGGTTTTTCACCCAACCTTAAAAACGGATTACCTGGAGGCGTGGCGGTCCTGGTTAATTATGCATGGCATAACATGACTTCAGGCCTGCCGAGCAACTATATAAACAGTATCCTAGTGCGCAATAATGTAAGATGGGTCTGTACAACGGAAGGACTGCTTAAATTCCAGGATATTAATTCATTTATAGCGATGAATACAGGGAATACCAGAATGCCTTCCAATCAGGTTAAGGCCATAACCCTGGACTATAAGGGTCAGCTCTGGATGACCACAAATGCGGGACTGGTAAAGTATAAAATGGGCAAGTAATTTTACCCGTTAATTTTGCACTGAAATTTTTACGCCCAAGTGAATTTTTTTGTAATTTGCCTTGTTGTGGAACATGTTATTACATTCAGGCAAATGCAAAAAAATTCGTTTTTCTTTGCAATTTGCTTATTTTTAATTACATTATTTTAATTGTACTTAGGAAGCTTGTCTTTATTCTGAATATGAGGGCCATATCAGCATAAAAGCCTTCCGGATTTTTTTGCATTTATACCAAGATAAGATTTGTCAGGAATGAATACGCATGAATAATTATGCCGCTAAACTATGTCTAATAATTATAATTTTTCTCACAATTTTTGCTGCTCCTTCGTTGGAATCGGTCGGCAGCAGAAATATCAGACACCAATCCGCAGAACCCAAAGTTTCCCTGAATGAAAACAGCCAGGCACGCCCGGTTCCGGTTAACAAAAGCCTTAACGGTACGGTATTCGGCTATCTGCCTTCCTGGAAGTATTCCGATTCCCGCAGCAGCATAAGATATGAGCTGCTTTCACACCTGGCCGTCTTCGATTTCCCGGCGGACCCCTCTGGAAATATTACCTATCCCGATATGTGGCCGTGGACGGATGTGATTGATTCGGCGCACGCAAAGGGGGTAAAGGTAATTATGACCGTTACAAATACGGACTCCACACAGATACACCAGATACTTACGAATAATGATGTAAAGAAAAAGACATTCCTTCATATTAAGAATATCATTACCACATTTAATCTGGACGGGGTAAACATCGATTTTGAAAGCCTGAAACGAAGCGACAGGAACAGTGCGGTAAACAACTATATGCGGGAACTTACAGCACAGCTGCACCGCGAACTGCCCGGCTCAGAGGTTTCCTTTGCCGGTCCCCCGGTAAACTGGGGCGGATGGAATTTCAAGGGGCTTGCAGATGCGTGCGACTATATATTTGTGATGGGATATGACTATTTTGACGCCAAAAGCAGGGTTTCAGGTCCTTCAGCCTCTCTGAACGGCAGCTACTACAGCGTTGAAAGCACCCTTTTGAGCACAGTTTTCGGCTACGGGGAGGTAACAGCTTCCAATCCCCGGAAACTTATACTCGGAGTTCCCTATTATGGATATCACTGGATAACTGAAACCGGCGAACCGCAGGCCTTTAACCTGCAGTTTGTGGAAAGTACCACATACAGCACCGTAATTCAGGAGGCCGGCAGGCAAAAGCTTAAGCGATTCTGGGACCGGATTAATAATGTGCCCTGGTACCGTTATCAGCAGGACGGCCAGTGGCATCAGGTATGGTATGAGGACTCAAAGAGCATCGGCATGAAGTACGATTATGCCATATCCAAAAACCTGCGGGGCGTTGGAATATGGGCCCTGGGCTTTGACGGCAACAGACCGGAACTCTGGAGAGAAATTGCAAAAAGGTTCCATTTCGGATACCTGACAACAATGGCTGCACTGCCCCCGGACAGGATCGACAGGCCCTTTGATGTTAAGACCTTCGTGCCTAAGACCATTCAGCCCAGATCAGGCAAAAAAGGTGCATGAAGACTGATTTGCCGGTTTACTGTATATTAAAAAAGCCGCCTCAGACGTGGGGCGGCTTTTTTAATTTCTTTTTGGGTTAGCTGGCTATGATTTTTTTTGCATCATCAATTAAGGATTCGGCCTTCTTTCTGCCATCTTTGATAATCTCCTCTACTGTTTCATAATATTCGTTCATATCGTCCATGATATTATCGGTCTTCTTGGCGATCTGTTTTCTCAGTTTTTTCCCGGAAACAGGAGTATACAGCAAAGCTGCTATGCCTCCAACCAGTCCACCTACAATTATCCCGGTGAAAAATCCCGTCATCTGTTCCGATCCTCTGCTCATACTATCCCTCCTCATATATATTGTGTCAATTGTAAATTATAGCTATTCTCATATAGGATATATAAAATGAATGATATTATCAATAAATAAAAAAGCACAAAATCTTTGTACCTTTTTTGAATATATGCCCTCAGAATTCCAATATTCACGATCTCAGTAATCATATATCAGATGCTGATTTCTCCCATTAGCTCCTAAAGCTCGCAGTACAGGCCGTCCCCCTCCAGGTTCTTGCACGGATACCTCCAGGCCAGGGCCGATCCCTCTATCAGGTCATCTGCGTTTTCGGGTCCCCAGCTGCCGGCAGGGTATCCATAGAGCCTGATCCACGGATATTCTTTCCAGGCATCCAGAATGGGCTGTATGAACTCCCAGCAGGCTTCAACCGAATCACCCCTTGCATACAGCGTTGAATCACCCACCATGGCATCCAGCAGCAGGCGTTCATATGCCTCAGGCAGATGAATATCCGAGAGCTCGGAGTAATGGAAATCCAGGTTTATTTCCCTCACGTTATACCCGGCACCAGGAATTTTCATGCTCAGTTTTACAAGGATTCCCTCATCCGGCTGGATGCGGATGACCAGCTGATTATATGGATTTTCAGCCAGTCTGAACAACCTGTGGGGTGTCGGCCTGAAATGTATGACTATTTCAGTTACCGAGGTGGGCAGCCTTTTGCCCGTCCTGATATAAAAAGGTACTCCTCCCCAGCGCCAGTTATCAATATAAAATTTAATAGCCACGTAGGTCTCAGTCCTCGATTCCCGGTCAACATTTGCCTCTTCCCTGTAGCCGGTCAGCACATCGCCCCTGACGTTTGAGGCCGTATACTGGCCCCGGATCACACAACTGTTAACTGCTTCGGCCTTTAAGGGCCTTAACGACTGGAATACCTTTACCCTTTCATTGCGTATGGAATCCGGTTCAAGCGTCGAAGGCGGCTCCATTGCAACCAGTCCCACTAGCTGCAGCAGGTGGTTCTGCACCATATCCCTCAATGCGCCTGAGGTGTCGTAATAACCTCCCCGGCTGCCAATGCCCTGGCTTTCGGCCGCAGTAATTTCCACGTGATGCACGTAGTTCCTGTTCCATAAGGGTTCAAATATCCCGTTTGCAAACCTCATTATAAATATGTTCTGCACGGTTTCCTTACCCAGGAAATGATCAATGCGGTATATCTGGTCCTCATTAAAAATCTTGCAGAGCCTCCTGTTTAATGATTTTGCAGATTCCAGGTCGCTGCCGAAAGGCTTTTCAATTATCATTCTTTTCCAGCTGCCCTCGCTCTGGACCTGAAGACTGTGCAGACCAAGGCTCATTGCAATAGTTTCGTACATTGTTGGCGGAGTCGCAAGATAATAGATATAATTACCCCCAATCTCCATGCTGGAATCCAGATCCCGGAGCCTGTCCTTTATTTTTACGTATTCCTCCGGTGAGTTTGTGTTCAATGAGGTATAATGCAGCAGCTGCCGGAACTGTCCTGACATTTTTTCATCCTTGTCATCTTCACTCCTGATACCCTCTGTAGCGGACTCTCTGAATGAATCATCCGTCATCTGCGTCCTGCCTGTGCCTAAGATGGCAAATTTTTCGGGCAGGAGCTTTTTAATGTAAAGTTTATACAGGGCGGGAATCAGCTTTCTTTTGGTAAGATCACCCGAGGCTCCGAATATTACAATTATGCAGTTAGCGGGCTTTTCCATGCAAACCTCTTTCATTTCATCTGATCTTTTTCAACGGCTCTTGTCTAAATTCAGTGCTCATTATTTTAATTTAGCATAATCCTGATAATAAACCAGTGATTTTTCTTCCGAAAGATTAATTGGCATCTGTTTCAGAGAAGCCTTAATTTTGTACCGTTATTTTTTTTGGAACCGGTTTCCTTATCCGGCGATTTAATGCCCTGTTAAGAGATCCGGCATTACTATTTTTACTTATTACACAACATGTACAATGAATAATAAATATTTTTTATCCGTAAAGAACCTGGTGCTCTGCCTCTTTCTTCTGTCCGCAATATCTAATCCTATTTACTCCCAATTGCCCCCTGTAAAGCTGGACTATTCGTCCTACGCACTTACAGCCGATGGCAGGCTGATAGGATACTATGGTGAGAAACACCGCGTTGAGGTTAAAAGCACCGGCAACATTTCCAAATATGTAATCTACGCGCTGATTGCTACCGAGGACAGGGATTTTTACAATCACGACGGGGTTTCATATAAAGGCCTCGGACGGGCAATCCTTAAGACGCTGACCGGTTCAACACAGGGCGGAAGCACACTAACCATGCAGCTTGCACGTAATCTTTTCTTGACAAAAGAACAGACAATCTCGAGAAAACTTACCGAAATCAGCATTGCAAAGGAAATAGAGAAGAAGTACACAAAAGACCAGATTCTGCTTCTTTACCTGAATACCTGCTATTTTGGACACGGAGCCTACGGTATCTGGGCCGCAGCACAGGAATTTTTCGGCAAAACTCCCGAGAAGCTCACGGTTGCAGAATGTGCCACAGTGGTGGGACTCCTGCAGTCCCCGAGCGGCTATGATCCCACGAAACATCCGGAGAAAACGCTCGCCAGGCGCAACGAGGTTCTGCACAACCTGCTCGAGGTCGGCAAGATTTCGGAAAAGGAATTCGGGAAGTACAGGGACCTGCCCTTGGGACTTAAGATGAATCCGGGGTTTGGGCGCCATTTTTTAGAACACGTGCGCAAGGAGGCGCTCGCAATACTAAATTCAAGAGGAATTTCACTGAACAAAGATCAAATAAAAATTACAACCACCCTAAGCTACGACATTCAGAAGGCAGCCGAGGACGCCGTTAGCTGGCAGTTCGGCCGTTTCCCGGGTTCCATGAAGCAGGCAGAGATCGGGCTCGTATCTGTTGAAGTAGGAACGGGCAGAATCAGAGCAATGGTTGGCGGAAATCCCGGTTCAGAATCGCGCGGCTTAAACCACGCCGATGAAATTCATCGCCAGCCCGGATCCTCCTTCAAGGCATTTTTGTACGGAAACCTGCTTGAAAAGGGATACTCGCTTGCCACTCCGCTGCACGATTTTCCTATTACAGTGGATTCGGGTACGGTAAGGGAATGGAAGCCCGAGAATTCTACGGGAACCTTTTCAAACACAATGATGCCCATGATCACGGCGGTCCAGCACTCTGTTAATGCCTGCGCTGCTGATGCAATTGTTAACCTGACAAAACCTGATTCTGTGGCCGTATTTGCCTCAAGACTCGGCATTAAATCGGAATTACTGCCTTATCCTTCAATTGCGCTTGGCACCTCAGAAGTAACCCCACTTGAAATGGCGGCAGCATTCGAGGTATTTCCTGCAGAGGGCATCTATGCAAAACCATACTCAATACTTAAAATTGAGGATAAAAACAACCGTGTACTCTACAGCGCACACCAGGAAACAGCAGCCGTACTTGATTCTGCTACGGCATATCTGGTGAGCACCGCACTCCAGGAAGTTGTCAACGGCGGCACGGCTTCTTCGGTAAGGTCATACTACAAAGGCGTTGCTGCCGGCAAGACCGGCACCACACAAAATTCAGCCGACGTATGGTTCGTGGGTTATAATACACAGCTTTCCACTGCAATATGGATAGGCTATGATAACCCTTCAAGAAAGCTGGGTGGCGGTTTCCAGTACGGAGGTTCGGCATGCGCACCCATTTGGGCAAAAATGATGGCTGATGCCTCCAGGAAATTCTCCGGATTCTATGGCACCCCTTTCGCACGCCCTCAAAGCATACAGGACGTTGAACTCTGTGAGGATTCGGGTGAACCGGCAACCCTGAGCTGCCCTCACCGCAAGGTATACCCGGTGGATTTCCTGAAGCTGCAGGGAAGCTGCCACCTGCACTCAGGTCAGATCGGCCACAGATAATCCTTTTATAGCTTTTTCTGCAAGGCGGCCCTGAAGGCTTTAACCGGCTTTCAGGGCTTTTTTATGCTTGTTCTGCAAGATATCCCCTTAAAATATCCCTTTCAAAATTCCCCTTTTTTATATTTAATATTTATATGATTCATTTTATAAGCAAACAACCTGACTCTTAGCCTGTTTGTTATTAGAATTGACAATTTACTGAAGACTCTTCCATGCACAGAGCATTTTTCAGGTTTTATGAGGAGCTGAATGACTTTCTGCCGCCGCAAAGGCGCAAGGTAAGATTCACTCACCTTTATACAGGCAGGACTTCAGTCAAGGACATGATTGAATCCCTTGGAGTACCGCATTCGGAAATCGATCTTATACTCGTTAATGGCCGCCCGGTTGATTTTACTTATATTGTGCATGATGACGATGACATCAGCGTTTACCCTGTTTTTGAGTCCTTCGATATTGGAGAAGTAACCCGCCTGCGCCCGAAACCGCTGCGTGAGCCCAGGTTTATTGCCGACGTACACCTTGGCAAACTTGCCAGGTATCTGCGCATGATGGGGCTCGATACGCTTTATGAAAATAATTTCACAAAGGAAGGCCTCGTAAGGATCTCCCTCGATGAAAAAAGAGTCATACTGACAAAAGACAGGAACCTGCTGAAAAGAAATGATATAACACACGCCTATTGGATAAGAAGCGAAGAACCCACGGAACAGGCATCTGAAGTAATTGAAAGGTTTCACCTCCATAATGAGGTAAAGGAATTCAGCCGCTGCATGGAATGCAACACGCTGCTTGAAAAGGTGGATAAGGACTCTGTATCCGCGAAACTGCCCCCCAAGGTAGAAGCATACCACACGGATTTCTACCAGTGCCCAAACTGCGGGAGAATATACTGGAAGGGCACCCACTACGAACGCATGAAAGACCTGATAACAAAAATCAACAGATGCCGGACTTAATCCCCAGTCAGCCTGATTTGGATTATTTGCATATTCCTTATTATAGCAATTTCACTTTAACTTTTTCTTTCTTAATTTCCAGTTTATATTTTCGACCATAGTCGTATTATTCCGGTTTTTATTTAATAAGGAGTACCAATGGAAGGACTTGAAAAACTTTTGGCCCAGATCAGCGACCTGGTATGGGGCTACCCGATGCTCATTCTGCTGTTCGGCACGCACATTTTTCTCACAATTAAACTTCGTTTTATTCAGCGCTACACGGGAAAGGCTATAAAAATATCACTCCAGCGCTCCAAAGAAGGTCAGGGTGACGTCAGCCAGTTTGGTGCACTTACAACCGCACTGGCCGCTACGATTGGAACCGGCAATATCGTGGGCGTTGCAACAGCTGTTGCTGCAGGCGGACCCGGAGCCGTGCTCTGGATGTGGCTTACGGGCGTCTTCGGCATTGCAACCAAATATTCAGAGGCCCTTCTGTCGGTTAAGTACAGGGTAAAAACAAAAGAAGGACTCATGGCTGGCGGCCCCATGTATGTACTGGAACGCGGACTTAAGAGCAAATGGCTGGGAGTAACATTTGCGGCACTTACGGCCGTTACCGCCTTTGGAATAGGCAACATGGTACAGGCTAATTCAATTTCCACAATGGTATCAGATAACTTTCACATTCCGGCCTGGATTTCCGGAATACTGATGACAATCCTTACCGCCGTTGTAATCATTGGCGGCATCAAATCCATAGCCAGCGTATGCGAGAAGCTGGTGCCCTTTATGGCCATCTTTTACGTCCTCGGCTGTATTATAATTCTTGCAATTAACTACGCTACCGTACCCGATACCTTTATGCTGATCTTAAGAAGCGCCTTTTCCGGACACGCAATGATAGGCGGGTTTCTGGGTGCGGGCTTCAAGGAAGCAGTACGCTTTGGTATTGCAAGGGGACTCTTTTCAAATGAGTCGGGCCTGGGCAGCGCTCCCATAGTGGCAGCGGCGGCACAGACTAAAAACCCCACACGCCAGGCCCTGGTATCCTCAACCGGCACATTCTGGGATACAGTTGTAGTCTGCGCTATGACAGGACTGGTGGTTGTTAATTCGGGCGACTGGACCAAAGGGCTAAAAGGCGGTGCCCTCACGAGTTCAGCCTTTTCAGATATACCGGTAATCGGACCCATAGTGCTCACTGTCGGACTCCTTACATTTGTTTTTTCTACAATCCTCGGCTGGTCGTACTACGGTGAAAAAGCAGCCGAATACCTCTTCGGCAGCAAAATTATTAAACCCTACAGGTGGATGTGGGTATTTGCAGTGATGCTCGGCTCAGTACTCTCACTTCCCGTGGTATGGTCGTTTGCAGATATTTCCAATGCTCTCATGGCAATACCGAACCTTATCTCGCTCATCGCTCTTAGCGGCGTTGTAGTTGCCGAGACAAGAGAATACCTCTGGAATAAAAATCTCGATAAAGCCTCCCTGGAAGAGGAGGAAATAGCAGCCGAAACCATGGCAGACTAGTATTTGTTTTTTAAGTTCCGGGTCAGAATTCCTGCGGAATCAGGCTCTTTTGACCCGGTTTTTGCCCCAAACTTGACTTATTCCCCGATATTTACCAATTTGCTTTTAAGCGTTCAATGTCATACATTTATATCCGCAGTAAACACATTTTCTAATTTATCGGTTGAATGTTCTTCCCGTACTGAGGATTGGATAAGATGTGTAATATCGAGCACTTCCGTTGCGGTACTGACAAGCTAAGTGCCAATACCTCACCCTAGTCGCCCCCTATCTCCATCCCGTCCTGCTCTTCAGCAATCTGAAAGAGTATTCAGCAAGGAGTTTAGAAATGAAGATTCACTATTACATGCTCTGTTACCGGTTCGAGGCGCTACTGGCATCTCATTTGGAACCGGAGGCTTTTGGCTTGTATATGGCTGTCGGCACCCAGAAAAACACACGGGGTAACGTTCTGTTTTTCGAGATTGATCCGGATCTCACCAGCGACTACTTCCATCTTGAAGACATCCAGCAGCGCTGCAAACCTCACAAAGATGGTAGTCCTAAACGCAGTAAATACATAAGTGTCTACCGCGTCATGGAACATCTCGACCTCTCTGCCTTTGGCAAACTTTATCTCACAACGGCTGACGGCAGGGTGATCAGTATAGATTCAGCCCCTCATAACCTGGGTCATGCTGAAACCAGCTCAAATCTTTATCAGGAACTCTGTCCGGTTTCTCCATTAGTGTTATCTGCTTTAGCTCCGGAAGCTTTCACAAAGTTCATGACCGATCCCTGCAACCCGGTCAGCGTACCCCGCATATTCTTTGCGGACATGCTGCTGGACCTGGATATACACGGGAGATTGGCCGGAAACCTGCCATATGAGGATCCGATGCACATCATAGACTGCATCAATGAACTGAAGCACAGCAGGACAAAACAAACCAAAACTGTTTCACGCAATCCTCACATCCATTCATTTTTCAGGACTATTCGCAGGGGCTTTTTCCTGGGCGATCAGTCAGGCTTTAAGTGCTACCCATTCCCTGAGAGACGCGAACTGGAAGTTGAGTATTCCAAATGGTGGAGGTCCGCTTCAGAAAGCTTGGTCTCTTAATTAACTTATTGTTTAACAAATCAGAAAAAATCAGCGGGTGATTTTTTCACTCCCGGTTTTTCTGCATAATCGCGAATTATATGGAAAAGTGAAAATGACTCGAATTAAAAACTTATTCATGCGCTCAAGTACAGCCCGGCGTAACTATTTGTTCGCCCTCTTACTACTGTTTGTAGTTGGTTTATTCTGGCGGCCGGGTATAAGCCAGAGTCAAACAACAGCTACCGTTTCTTCAGAAGTTAAAAGCTTTGTTCCTTTTGCCCTCTTTTCCGATCCCAAATACAGCACACTCGAAATCGTCTGCTTGCTGACGGTTCTTGGAATTGCTGTAGCAGGATTGCTTTACGCTCTTTTACTCGTTAAACAGGTTTATAAGGCCGACACAGGCACAAAAAAGATGCAGGAAATTGCTGCTGCCGTGCGCGAAGGTGCCAATGCATACCTTGCAGCTCAGTTTAAACGCATCGGTCCTCTTATCGTTATACTTACACTATTATTATTTTTTACCTATAGCGGTGCCGTTGACGCCTTCCGCTGGGGACGCTCGGGTTCATTCCTCGTGGGTGCCCTTTTCAGCTGGATGGTCGGCTTCGTAGGTATGCGCCTTGCAACAGCCGGAAACCTCAGGGTTGCTGCCGCTGCTACAAGAAGCTATGGCGAGGCAATGCAGCTGGGCTACAGGACGGGAACTGTAACCGGTATGCTGACAGATGGCCTGGGACTCCTGGGAGGAACTGTCATATTCCTTATTTTCGGAGACGTTGCTTCTGAGGCCCTTCTTGGATTTGGATTCGGCGGCACACTGCTGGCATTGTTTATGCGCGTGGGCGGCGGTATCTATACCAAGGCAGCCGACGTGGGCGCCGACCTCGTAGGTAAAATTGAGAAAGATATACCCGAGGATGATCCCCGCAACGCAGCAACAATTGCCGACAACGTGGGTGATAACGTGGGCGACTGCGCCGGTATGGCAGCCGATATCTTTGAAAGCTACGAAGTTACAATCGTGGCGGCAATGATACTCGGTCTGGCAAGCTTCGGACACAAAGGCGTGATTTTCCCGCTGCTCGTACGGGGTATCGGCGTACTTGGATCAATTATAAGTACCTATACCGTAAAGGCTGGTCCAAACGACACTTCCGATACGGCCCTTCACAGTGTACACCGCGGCTTCTGGATCGGTTCGATGATATCTGTACTCGGATTCTTCCTGCTCGGATTCGGATACCTGCACTTTGACGTAAATTATTTTGGAATAGATAAATTAAGCGAAATGACTAAACTGGGCTACTGGGCCGTTGACCCGCGCAACCTGCCCTGGTTTGCTAATTTCGGTGTCATTGGCCTTGACCTGCGCCCCGCCTGGACGTGCCTTATAGGCGTGTTCCTGGCTATTGCACTCAACAAGGTCACCAGTTATTTCACACACACGGGTCACGCTCCCGTTAAAAGCCTGGCAAAAGCCTGCCAGACGGGCCACGCTACAAACATCATCCAGGGCTTTGCCGTTGGCTACGAAAGCACCGTTGCCGCAATTATTGTTATTGCAACCGCTATTATGCTTTCAGTTCTATGCTATGCAGGCACACCGCCTTTGTTCGTGGCTTATGGCGTTGCCATGACGGGCATTGGTATGCTGACACTGACTGGTAATACAATTTCCATGGACGTATTCGGTCCAGTAGCCGACAACGCAAATGGTATCGGCGAAATGGGCTATGAACCCAAGGACATGGAAAAACAGAAACCGGGCAGCTACAAACGCGCCCGCCAGATACTTGCCGACCTGGATGCCGTTGGCAATACTACAAAAGCTGAAACAAAGGGTATTGCAATCGGTTCTGCAGTTATAGCAGCCGTTTCCTTATTCTCCAGCTTTATTGCCGTAATTGCCGTGGGCAGCGAGGATAAGATCAATGAGATGAGTATAGCACAGTATGTGATTGAAGCTGGCAGACTGACAGTAGCCAATCCTTTTGTATTTATCGGGTTCCTAATTGGCGGTGCCGTGCCATTCCTCTTCAGCAGCATGCTCATCCGTGCCGTTGGCCGTGCAGCCTTCTATATCGTACACGAATGCCGCCTCCAGTTCCGCGACCCGCATATCTGGGATGGCACTAAGAAACCGGATTACGGCAGGGTGGTTAATATCTGCACAAATACTGCACAGAAAGAACTTATAGGCCCGGGATTCCTGGCTATAATGACCCCGATACTCGTTGGCTTCCTGCTGGGTCCATACGCACTCGGCGGTTTTCTGGCCGGTATGATATTGGTGGGACAGCTGCTCGCAGTATTTATGTCCAATGCCGGCGGTGCCTGGGACAATGCAAAGAAAATGATAGAGGATGGTATCTATGGCGGCAAGGGCTCCGATGCTCATAAGGCTGCCGTTACGGGTGACACAGTGGGTGATCCTCTGAAGGATACCGCGGGTCCAGCCATCAACCCTCTTATAAAAGTAATGAATATGGTGAGCCTGCTGACTTTGGGTATGGTACTGGATTATAACCTGTTCAGTGCACGCATCAAGTCGCCGGGAGCCATATTCGTAGGCCTGATAGTAACACTTCTGGCTATTGCTTCCATTATCTGGGCCGTATGGCAGAGTAAGAGAGATTCTGCCGAAGCTGCCGGATTTGAAGAGGCAGCCATTAGTTCGGTTGAAGAAGTGACCATGGAAGAGGAACACGTTTCCTGAGGTTTCTTTATACAAATTAAAAAGCACAGGAGAGATTATCTTTCCTGTGCTTTTTTTATTTCTATATTTACTTTGATTTTTATTTCGTCCTGTCAAATTCTGCAATTATCCTGAGCACACTGTCTGTAATGTCTTCAGTTTCCTGCGAGGACCTCAGATGCCCGTTGACCAGGAAGGAAAACACGACCTCTTCTCCATCGGCCGTTGTTACATAACCCGAAAGACCGCGTACGTTGGATATGGTACCAGTCTTTGCGTGCACGTTGCCCTCTGCTCTGGTACCCTTCATGCGTCCTTTTAATGTTCCGTCAACTCCGGCAACTGGCTGAGCATCATACCAGGCATTCCAGTAAGGACTCTTTCTCATGCCCTTTAGAATTGATACCAGCTCGGCCGGACTTACATAGTTGTACCTTGAGAGTCCCGAACCATCAGCATACACGTATGTTCCGGGTGCAATTCCAAACTGCTCAAGCACACCCTCCACGATCTTTTTCCCCTGCCTGAAAGATCCCTGGCCATTAAACTTCCAGCTGAGTATGCGGGGCATAATTTCGGCATACATATTCTGGCTGCGCTTCATCATTTCCTTTATCACGTCTTTCATCAGGGGAGAATAATGAGCATCAAGCCTGTTAAATTCTGATGCAGTATGTTTCCAGCCCTGAATGTCATCGCAATCCATGGGCTTTCCATCTACCTGTATGCCTTCCTGCTGCAGGACTTCTCTGAGCACCGTTACATAAAAGAGAGTTGGATTTGTAATTGTAGGCGATTCAATGATCGGCCTGCTGCCTGCAACTACGTTTCCTTTTATCACTATATTATTGCATCCGTAAGCCCTGCTGGCAGAAATGTAGCTTCTGCCTGAATCGCTCACCGTAACATTATTTGTTATCGTGTAATAGCTGCTGGGCAGATTCGGTTCAATTACTACTGCGCCTGTCTTCAGAGCCGGAGGAATGATCTTCAGGTCCACATAGTTCTCATTTAACTGTAATGGACCGACTTCAGCCGAATACCAGGCATCCAGGCCATCCAGCGACCAGCCGTCGCCCAGGGTGTTGTCATCGAATGCATTATCATCACCAATAACATTACCTGTAATGCGTTTTATTCCCCTGCTCTTCAGCACATTTGCCCAACTGCGAAACAAGTCCCTCGGATCTTTCTGGAAATGGGAATAGAGCGTTGGATCACCGTTTCCGAATACTACCAGACTGCCGTCCAGAACCGAATCCGTTATATTGCCGCTGTAGCACAGATCGGTTTCAAACGTAAAATCGGGACCCAGCTTCGTCAGGGCAGATGAAGCCGAGAGGATCTTGTTGTTTGAGGCAGGCATGAACATGCGCTCTGAATTCCTTTCATACCATACCTCACCCGTCTTTAATGACTGAATCATTACACCCCAGTGGGCGTGTGCAAAGTTGGGATCACTGAAACGCTCATCTATTTTTTCGCGCAGCTCCTCAACAGTTGTAATCCTCTTTTCAGAATCACCGGCTACTTTTGATGAAGAACATCCGGTAAGGGAAATGAGTACCGAAATAAAAAGGCCAATTGCCATTTTACTGGAACTGAAAAAAACACGGTTTAATCTTGGACTTTTAATGGTTTGCATGCAGGACACTCCACAATTTTTGACGTGCAATTTAATGCATATTAGATCAACATGCCAGTGGTTAAATTTTGTGGAGCGAAGCTTCCTGTCCTTAGCGGACAAAAATTATACTGATATTTTTTCACCCGGTGTTTCTTACTCCTGCTGCAATACCGTTTACAGTGGTCCTTAAGAGCGCAAGCATCTGGGACTTTTCTGCCTGCGGGAGTTTCTGTGTACGGAATTCCTTTATGAACCTTACCTGTATGAAACTGATGGGATCAATATAGGGATTCCTTAGCAGGATCGACCTTTGAAGTGATTTGTTAGTATCCAGCAGGTTTTCCTCTCCCGTTATATCCAGAATCAGCCTCTGGGTGCGTTTATACTCCTCCTCAATCATGCTGAATATTTCCTGCTCGCATACCCCATTCTCACATAACAGGAGGTACTCCCTTCCAATTATCATGTCTGTTTTCAGCAATACCATTTCAATATTGTTGACCAGGGCCTTGAAAAATTCCCATTCGTTATACATCTTTCTTAACAGCTCCGGCGTTACAATATTTTCCTCTATACTCCTGGTAACAGAATAGCCGAAGCCGTACCAGCCGGTTATGGACTGACGGTTCTGCGTCCATGAAAACACCCAGGGGATTGCTCTCAAAAGGCGTATGTCCTTCCCCTTTTTTCTTGAGGAGGGACGTGATCCGATCTCGATCTGCTCAATGATGTCTATCGGTGTAACCGTCCTGAAATAATTATAGAAGTAAGGATGAGTGATCAGCTCCCTGTAGAATCCGAACGCCTTTTCAGAAACGGCTTCCATTATTTCGTGATACTTGCTGAAGCCATTAGTATCCTTGTTAAAACGTGAATTAGCTGCTGCCAGAAGCACTGCCGAGGTAATCAGTTCCAGGCTCCTGTTGGCAATGCTCGGGATGAGATACTTTGAAGATATCATTTCTCCCTGTTCGGTAATCTTGATCTTGCCCTGTATGCTGCCGGGAGGCTGGGCCAGTATGGACTGGTTGAGAGGGCCTCCTCCCCTGGAGATACTGCCTCCCCTGCCGTGAAAGAGTATGAGTTCTATATTTTCATCTTTGCAGAGTTCCGTGAGATTTTTCTGAGCCCTGAAGAGTTCGAAGTTTGATGTTACTATTCCGCCGTCTTTATTGCTGTCGGAGTATCCTATCATTATTTTCTGCACACGGTTTCTCAATTCCAGGTGGCCCCGGTATGCAGTATTATGGAAGAGTGAATTCATTACCTGTCCGGAATTCCTCAGGTCCCCGATCGTTTCGAATAAGGGCAGTATGTCGAATTCTGATGAGGTGATCTTCTGCCCGTCAGAGCCTACGAGTCCCGCTTCTTTTGCAAGCAACAGGGCTGAGAGTACGTCGCTCTGCGAGGAACAGTTGCTTATTATGTAATCGCTGCACGCGTCTTCCGAAATGTTTTTCTTTGCCCATGCTATGACAGATATTTCCTCAATTACCTGGTGGGTAGTGTCGTTCAGGCGGCTGAACTGGTTTACCAGGGGCCGGGGATTAAATATTTCACCTGTGAGTATGGCAACCCTTTCTTCTTCACTCAGCTTAAGGAAAGCCTCACTGATACCGCAGTATTTCAGGATATCCTCAATAGCCTGTCTGATGAGTGACGCATTCTGCCTTATATCCAGGGCTATAAAATTAAACCTGAATGTTTTTACCTTGTAGATTAATGGCAATATTTTTGAATCAGCAATCACCTGCCCCTTGTTACTGCTCAGACTGTTGTAAATAAGATAAAGGTCCTCCAGCAGTTCATCCGCATTCTTATATCCGGCCTCCCGACCCTCATCTGCATTCTGCAGCTTGCGTGAGATGAGGAAAAGTTTGCCGCGGTAAATTTCCGAAGGGTCGCGCAGTATGCTATCCGTCCGGGTCTCTTTCAACAGGGCATTATCCTTTTCAATTGATAAATGCAGTTCCGGACTTGCTGAAACCAGGTTCAATGAGGTGCTCAGTGAGTCATACAGCTGGTTAAGATCCTGGCGGTAGAGTTCGAGTATATTTTTTTTGTGCTCAGTTACAGTCTGCTTTGTGATGTCCACCGTTACATACGGGTGGCCGTCCCTGTCGCCTCCCATCCAGGAGCCGAACCTTATCAAAGCCGGAGAAGGATAATCCATGCCGAGAACCGTCTTCAGTTTCTCATTAAGGTTTTTATAAAACGAGGCGATGACGTCATACAAAATATTCTTAAAGAAAAACAGGCCGTGCTGAATTTCATCTCTTACAGTAACCTTATGGAATCTTATCTCATTACTCTGCCATAGCAGTGTGATCTCAGTTTTCAGCTGTTCCTTCATATCAACAATTTCAGAGCGTGTGTTTGTTCTTATCTCGCGCTGAAGGAGTAACTGGCTTATTCTCAGGATTTTTTTCAGGATAGTCTGGCGGACAGCTTCCGTTGGATGTGCGGTAAAGACCGGTATGATTTCTATTGAGTTCAGCAGTTCCTGTATTGAGGCCGGGTGCAACTCCTTCTTCTTAAGTATATTAAGTGCCTCTTCCAGGGAACCTTTGCGCGGCCTGTCATCCTGGAGCATGTGAACTCTCATGCGCCTTATACGGTGCACCTCGTCTGCAGCATTGACTAGGATAAAGTATACAGAAAAAGCCCTTACAACCTTATAAGCCTTCTCAACTGAAAAGGTATCTATCAATCGGACTATCTGATTTTTTATATCGTCACTGTATTCTGTTCTGAGAGTTTTGGTCAGTGAGCGCAGCGTTTCAACGGCTTCAAAGAGGCTTTTATCTTCCTGCTCAATTAAGATGCTGCCAAGTATTTCACCAAGCTCGTGTATGTCCCTCTTTAAGGGTTCGTCCTTCTCATTCTCTTCCAGCATTGTAAGTGGTTTTGTATTCATTATCCTTCCCGCATTTTTCCGTAAGCAGCATTAATCCCGGCATATTATTATCAGCAAATGAATATATCTATATAAGATAGCAGGAAATTCATTAAATATCACCTGTAAATTCTTAAAACACCAGGTATTTGACAAAAGGCAATTTTCCCGTGGAAAATAATTTTCCCTGAGTCCACCAGCCCCATCCATCTTTCAGGCATACAAGGCAATGAGGATAAAGTGGCTGAGGCAGCCGAGGATCACGAATATGTGCCAAACTTCATGAAAACCGAAGACACCGGGCTTCAGGTCCAGCTTCTTTGTGGCATAGATTATGGCTCCCGCCGTGTAAAAGAATCCGCCGATGAAAAGCCACATGATTGCGCCTGTGGGGAAGGAACTTAGTATTTCTTTGCCCGCCAGCACCGACAGCCAGCTCATGGCCAGGTATACTGCAGTTGAGATCCAGCGCGGGGCACCAATAAAAAATATCTTCAGCACAATGCCCGCAGCCGCAATTACCCATACCGTAACGAGCAGTTTCCATTTCCAGTATTCACCGAACAGATTCATGCAGATGGGGGTATATGTTCCGGCAATCAGAATAAATATGGCCGAGTGGTCAACTTTCCGCAATATACGCGTAACGTTTGGTCCCATATTAATGAGGTGATAGGCAGCACTGGCTGAGAGCATAAAAACCAGGCTGAATGAGTATATTAAAAGAGGTATTTCTTCTGTGAAGCCGGCCTTGCGGCTTAATATTAAGTACGCGCCGCCCGGCAATGCAGCCAGGGCTGCAAACAGATGTGTAAGCCCGCTCACAGGCTCGCGGAATTTTGTCCTCATCATGCTCCCCGTAATTTGTGCAGGCAAAAATAATAAAATTCCGCTTAAGTTATACCTCTTTAAAAACTATTTTAAAAGAAGCATCTTTTTAACTGATCTGAAAATAGTGGAGTGATCAACCGGCCTTGCCTCCATGGAATAAAAGTACGTGCCCGAGGGCAGGTTTCCGGCCCTGAAATCAAGCTCGTGATATCCCGCCTGCTCAATTTCGTTTGCAAGTTCTTTTACTATACTGCCTATTGAATTATATATTATTACCCTGATCCTGCTTTCAGAAGGCAGCATATAACTTATCCTGGTAGATGGATTGTAGGGATTGGGGAAATTCTGATAGAGTACGTAATCTGTGGGAGGCACTTCCCTGTTAGAAACAGCCGTTACGGTAATTGCAGCCTCAGCTTCATTGCTGTAAAATGAAGTTGCCGCTTCATTGTATGTTTTAATTCTGTATTTATAGGACAATCCTGAAGAAACAAGTGTATCGGTATAAGACGTTGAATTAGCCTTTAATGTGCTCAGAATACTGAACGAACTATCGCGGCTGCTCTTCTTCTCAAGAATAAACCCGGTTTCGTTTTCAGCCTTGTCATTCCATAAAAGCATTATTGAGTGCTTCCCGCTTACCTCGGCCTTGAGGCTCTCAGGGGGACTCATCAGAGTAATAAAGCTGTTGACGGGAGAGTACGGACTCATACCACCTGCATTTTTTGCCCCCACCCTCCAGTAATAACGGCTGCCCTTTTCAAGTCCCGTAATATTATACTCCTGAGAAGTAATGGCTGAATCGGCAGCTGCCATATTCAGGAACAATGAATCTTTTGCAACATGCAGCACATAACCTTCAGTACCCGGTTGCCCGCTCCAGCTCATCCTGAGTTCTGTCATCTGGTTTAATGCGCCGTTTCCAGGAGTGATGAGCGCAGGTGCTGATGGCCTCTGAGGTATAGTAGTAAAAGTACCCGCTTCCGTCCAGCTGCCTGCACCCACAAAATTTACGGCCTGAACCCGCCAGTAATAATATCTGTTTTTTTCCAGCAGCGGTATTGTCAGGCAGGTGTCAGCATTTATAGTAGTATCGGTATGACATTCAGTAAAACTTCCGTCTTTTGACAACTGGAACCTGTAGCCTTCAGCATCCTGGACCCGCGTCCAGGCAAAGGATACATTTACCTCGGGCAGATTTATCATCCCTTTTAACGGCTGAATTAAAACAGGAGGTTCTCCCGGCGGGGTATCTTCAACTTTATTCAGCCATCCGTTCTGCCAGGCGGCATCACAAAATTTAGCAAGCGTAGAAGCCGAGTCAGTTTCCCAATTCTCCAATGCATAAAGCCATATACCCTTGAGCCCCTCTGCTGAAGCCTCGGCAAATAATTGCGCATATTCATCCCCTTTGCTCGTCATCCAGGCCATGGAGAATTTTTCTCCGTATTTCGAACGCATATCCTTCCAGCTGTCAGTCTGCAGAGTATTTCCCTGATTCCAGGGAGCCTCATAGTTATCCCCGAAGCCCATATTTACGTGGCACACCGGCAGCCATAATGAGCTCCAGTTCACATACGAAGTATACATTACATTATCCGCACAGTCTACCGCAATCTTCAGGTGGCTGCAGCGCTTGTAACCGCCGATGACAAATTTTGCATCCGGCCTTTTTTCATGTACGTAAGAATACCTTTTCTGAAGTTCTGCAGGAGGATAAATGTGTGTTCCGTTCGAGGCATGCCCTGAACAGTCGTGCTCAACCGGTTCATCCAGGTAGTAATACCCGGCAGGCATTTCATCCACACCCTGTATGTATGAATCATCATGCGTGAGCACCATAATGTTTTCAGGTTTAAAGCCTGCATCAATAGACTTCTTGTAAAAATAATAAGGGGCATCCATCTCAGGCATAACTACAATACCCGAGAAGCCCCATTTCTTTTTGAATGTTTTTGCCCCATCCGCCGTCCAGTACCTGACTGCAGGCCAGATACCCACAAGCTTTCCCGGAACGGGCTCATAGTGATAGGTTGTTTTCGAATTTTTTATTGAGATAATTTTGGCACCCAGCGGCTGACTGGCGGCAAGCCGTCCTGATATGATAAAAAGGCAGGCCAGGATAAATATGGCCGTCTTCATACTGAGGCATAATTTTATAGGATTCATCTTCTCTGGATTTAATATATAATAACAATTCACAATCTTCTAATGCAAGTGCATCGGGTCATTTTATTGAAGATTATCGCAATATTATGCTATTAGTTTAACCAGGATGAACTCTTTAAAACTATGCAGGCCGGCTTTTGATGGCCGGCCTGCTGAAGCCGTACAGTATTTATCTTTTACGAATAATAGACAGATTTAAGGGTGCTATCTATTATTTATAAAATTAATTATTTCCTGTCTGCTCTGGCCTGTTTTCTTCTGAAGTCTGCCCAGGAGTTCATCATCCTTACCCTCTTCATATTTCAGGTCATCATCGGTAAGATTACTATATTTCTGTTTCAGTCTTCCTTTTATTACGTTCCAGTTTCCTTTTATCTCCAGCCTATCCATACTATTTCACCTCCTTATGGGATTATTTTAACTTACGGAAAAATTGTTTTTAGGATTTTTAACGGTAAAACAATTTTTAGCCCGGAAAGCAGAATAGTTTCCGGTTTCTCAACGTTTCTTTGCAGAATGAGTCTCAGCTTTTGCCACTACATCTTTCCACCACTGATTTTTTATCTTGGCATACTGCTGCTTCTGGTTGTCGCGCAACACATCAACTATCTTGTCATCTGCCGATTTCATAGCATCCTGTATCTTTGCGTTATATTCATTGCTTCTGCTGCTGCCGACCATGTTATCTTTATCCACTCGGGTCCTGTCCTGTCTGACATCGCCCGTTCTTCTGCTCTCTCTGTCCGTAACTGCTACATTTTCCCTGTTAACATTGCTAAAATAACGGCTCTGTGCATCAGCAACTGACTTTCCGTAATCCATCAGGGCATCCTGTACATCTGAAGCCTTATCCAGCGAGATATTCAGCTGATTCATAAGGTTAACGGCCATTTCCTTTGCAAATTGTCCGTATTCAGAATTATCCTTTTCATCCCTGCTGCTGCCCACCATGTCTGACTTGTCTTTATTTTTGTCAGTTTTTCTGGCACTTCTGTCGTTGTCATTATCGCTGCGGCTGGCCTGTTCTTCATTCCTTATAAAATCCTTTGAATATACTTTATCCTTAATTTTTGCCCACCATTCCTTCTTTACTTTCATATATGCGGATATTTGGTTTTCGGGCAGTATCTTTTCGATTTTATCATTTGCCGATATATCGGCCTTCTTCAGGTCGTCCTGAAGACTGTTAGCGCTGCCTGTTACATCACTCTTATCTCCTGTTCTGGTATCCTCGGCAACATCTTTCTGAAAATCAACAAGAATATCGCCGATTTTCTCCGACTGGTCCTTTGAAAGGTTGAGCTTCTGGCTCAGTCTTGAGGTCATCTGCTGCGCTTTCTTCTTGTACACATCTTCCTGGTTATCACTCTTTACGTCTTTGTTATTATATTCCTGAGCGATCACTGAATTCCGGGACATGAGCAACAATACTGCTATTACAAGAACAGACCCATACTTCATCATTTTATTTCTCATCCTTACCTCCATATTTATTCATACGCACACTTTACACATAGTAACATCTTTTCAAAATCAGCTGCATCAGGGTAATTTATACTTATACTACGCTCCTGCCGCCACGGAAAAGGCTGATCAGCGCCAGGACAATTGCCACTACCAGCAATACATGTATAAAACCGCCCAGTGTATAGGAACTTACCATCCCTATGAGCCATAAAACCACCAATATTGCAAAAATAGTCCAGAGCATAGTACCCTCCATTTCTTTTAATGTTGTTTACATATGAACTTAGTATTTTTACGGGTTACTGAGAATAAGAAAACTTCTGAAATTGTTGTCAGTATTAGGTATGTACCTATGTAGGAAATATCCTACAGTTTTATCGTATTAAAGGCGTGAAACTAATGGCAGTCCCAGGAGATGAGCCGGTCCTGAAATAACTGAACCCGGAATGAACTAACTTCAATCCGGGTTCAGAAAATGGGATATATTGCAGAACCTGTTTTTGGGAAAATCCTTTTAGGAAATCCTTACAGGCTGATTATATCATTATATATTGCAAATGCCATAAAGAGCAGCAGTATTACAAAGCCTACGTTCTGAATTGCGAGCTTGACCTTGATGGGTATTTCTCTCCTGATTATCCCCTCAATCAGTATAATCACAAAGTGCCCGCCGTCCAGCACCGGGAAGGGCAGAATATTGAGTATGGCAAGACTGAGGCTCAGCATCCCGAGGAAGAATATGAACGAAATTATGCCGGTATCGGCGGATTTGGCCGCAAACTGTGCAATTTTAACCGGTCCTCCGAATGCGGATGAGAATTCTACCTTGCCCCTGACGACGTTACTCAGCATAGTAAAGGTCATTACAGTAATTTTCTTGATATCGTTTACACCGCTCCAGAGAGCTTCCCCTGCATTCATGGACTTATATTCAATCTCACCGGTAAACTGTTCGCTTAAGAAGGCACCGATCTTGCCGTCCTTGCTTGGGGTAACGGAAAGCTGTACAGTATCCTGGCCCCTCAGGACTTTCAGTGGAACTGTTTTTGCCTTATTTTCCGATATCAGGTAAGTAGTCTGTCCATAACTTCTAATTGGCTGGTCATTAAGACTCAGGAAAACATCGCCTTTTTTGATGCCCGCCTTTTCTGCCGGATATCCCTTCATTACGCTGTCTGCTGATACTTTAAAACCGGCGGGCAACAGCGGCATACCCTTGGTTGCATCCTGTGAAAAAGTCTTGCGGGGGGCATCCACCACGACGTTTTGTCCGTTTCTGTCAACCGATATCCTTACGTCACTGACTATATTATCTATATATATCTGGGAGGCAGCATCTTCCCAATAAGTTACCTTTTTACCGTTTACTGTTACAATCCTGTCATTCTCCTTCAGGCCTGCTTTTTCGGCAGGGCTTCCGTGAGCAACATAGCCAATAGTAGTGGTCTTTGCGTACTGCTTCTGCTGGAAGTAATTAATACCCGCAAAGATCAGAAATGCCAGTATGAGGTTCATCAGTACACCGGCAGTAATTACAAAGAGCTTCTGGTGCGTCGGGCGGCTGCGGAATTCGTAGGGCTCGGGAGTCTTGTCGGCAAATTTCACGTCAAAGCTCTCGTCCACCATTCCGGCAATCTTGACGTATCCGCCAAACGGGAGCAGGCAGATCCTGTAGTCAGTGTTGCCTTTCCCGTCAAAATCATCGGGCAGGTCACCAAAGGATAATCCCGTAAGCTTATTCCATCCAACCAGGCGTTTGCCAAAGCCTATGGCAAATACATCCACCCTCATCTTTGAAATTTTTGCCGCCAGGAAGTGACCGAATTCGTGCACAAAAACCAGGATAGCGATTGTAATTAAAAAATATATAACATAGTTCATTAAGAATTATCTCCTTTGCTTAAAATAAATTTGAGGCAAACTCCCTGGTCCGCCTGTCGCACTCAAAGATTGTTTCAATATCCGGCGTTTTATGGTTCTCTATCGCGTTCAAAGATTCTTTTATAAGCTGCGGGATCTGCAGAAACTTAATTTTTCCCTGCAGAAACTGTCCCACGGCAATTTCGTTTGCGGCATTCATAATGCACGGGGCGGTACCCTGGCATTCCATAACGCTGTATGCCAGTTTCAGGCATTCGAATTTCTCCATATCCGGTTCCATAAACGTGAGGTTCTGAATTTCCTGCAGCCTGGTTTTTTTGTTTCCGCCTGGCAGCCTCTCCGGATATGAAAGGGCATACTGAATGGGAAGCTTCATATCAGGGAGTCCCATCTGCGCCTTAATGGAACCATCTACAAATTCAACCATTGAATGAATGATTGACTGGGGATGTATTACTACTTCAATTCTTTCCCTTGGAACGCCGAAAAGCCATTTGGCTTCAATTACCTCTAAGCCCTTGTTCATCATGGAAGCCGAATCGATGGTGATCTTGTTGCCCATCTTCCAGTTGGGATGATTCAGGGCTTCGGCTACCGTAACGTCTTTCAGGCTGTCGATTCCCCTGTTCAGAAAGGGTCCCCCGGAGGCAGTCAGTATCAGCTTTTCCACTTCCTCACTTTTTTCGCCAGCCAGGCACTGGAATATTGCACTGTGCTCGGAATCAACCGGTAATAGTTCGGAGTTATGACGCCTGCAGAGATCCGTAATCAGCTCACCTGCAACGACCAGAGTTTCCTTGTTCGCAAGAGCGATCCTCCTGGAAAGCTTTATTCCCTCTATCGTCGGGGCCAGCCCCGCAAAACCGACCAGGGCACTGACCAGAATATCATAATTACCCCTTTTAGCGGCTTCAATCAGGCCCTCTTCACCGCTGAGAATCTCGCACCCGGTAACCCGCTTTTTTAATTCCCGCGCAGCATCACTGTTGCCAACAACTGCCAGAGACGGTTTGAATTCTTTTATTTGCTGTTCGAGTAGGTCGATATTGGAATTTGCAGTTATGCCTTCAACCGAATATCTGTCCGCAAAATTCCTGATGACATTTAGTGTATTTACCCCTATGGATCCTGTCGAGCCTAAAATTAAGACTTTTTTCATTTCTACCAATTATTATACATCAAAAATTAAAAAAGTAACCTCTACAAAGCAACGTAAAAGAATAGTGATGCCCGTTTATATTACGCAATATACCTGTGCGTGATTGCCAGAAGAAAGTTTATTAATACTAAAACATTACTAATGGTGATAATTGTTTCCAATTTCTTCAGATTATTGTACGAATCGGCCGATAAAGGCAGATTATTTTCAAGATCTGCCCCCAAAGCACCCCTCACTCTCTTTGCCGTAGGGATTAAAAACGCAAATACAAGCACAAGGAGTATAACCATTATCACCTGTTTGGTGGCCAGCCAGTGATTAGACGCAAAACTAAAGAAAAAGTAGTATGGTATGATGGATATTAGTATTATTCCTGTAATCAGTATGCCCGTCATGCCTATCATTCCGCACAGGTTGACCAGATACATGTATATGGAGATCAGCCTCTTTTCACCGGATTTCCCCCTTGAGCGTCTTATATTTCTTCTTAGTACCAGATCGGCAGGTATGAGAGCCAGCCATACTACGGCTGAAAGTATATGAATTATGGTAAGAATTGCCTGCAAAGTCATTTTTCCCTCTGTTTATTGCTTTTTACATAATATATAATATTTAGGGAAAAACTTAAAATTTAATTTATTTAAAAATAAAGCAGGGCGGGTTAACTGAAAGTAATGTGTTCATTTTATTTCATATAATTCAATTATCATTTACTTTTTTTTACGTGCATGGGTACACCCCCAAAACAATTAAATACCATAATTGATTCACATACCACATTCGATTCAAAATACCACAATCGATTCGGGTAACAAAATCGATAAATAATTACAATTGAACCAATTAACAATATCGATAAATAATCATTAAAGTTTCGTAGGGGCACACGCCCGTCGTCCGCCGCGGCGGACGGGCACACAAAACCACGTGCACAAACAAACAATAAAGGAACAAAATTAAAATAATAGAGGGGAAATAAACTCCTTCATAATTTTAACTCAATGCAATATTATTTTACCTGGTTTAACAGGATAATAAATTCAAAATGCTGGTTTCGGTACAATATTTTAAAATGTTCTTATTTTATGCGGGAAGATTAACTTCCCGGTTTTAATGAATCCGGAATTATCTACAGTCCCTGCGCATTCTCCTTAAAGAATATAGAACAGATTAACAAGGATTGGAATCAGCGTTCTGTGCTGCTGTCGGCGAGGCTAAGATTGGAGTCGAGCCAGGATACCACATCCGAGAATATCTCTTCATTCCTCGGTTCATTGTGCACCTCGTGATAGAGCCCCTCGTAGATAATAATGCTGCAGTTGTCTTTGGCGCTTCGGGCAAATTCCCTGCTCGCCTCGGCTGATGTGACATTGTCTTCGCTGCCGTGCAGCAGCAGCAGCGGGTACCGCAGATCAGCGGCATGTCTGAGCGCATAGTAGCCGGCTTCGTGCACCTCAACAAACGTACGCATCGATATCCAGGGGTGCATATAGGGATCTTTCGCAGAGTGCTTCTCTTTTTCCCTGTGTGAAAGACTTTTGGGTTTAATGCCGTTCCAGGTCCTGAGGCTTGGCCAGAAGCGGTCCAGTAATTTTGCCACCCGAATCATGCAGGGTCCTGGAGGGTTTGAAAGGCGGAGCCAGGGTCCTGTTGCAATCACACCTTTTATATGGGACTTATACCTCAGGGCATAATTTATAACGAGATTGCCGCCCATGCTGTGTCCATAAAGGAAAAGGTCCTTCTCGGGAAAACGCAAGGAAGCCTCACCAAGCAGTCTGGAAATGCCGTCCATCATGTCCTTGTATGAGGGCGTATGTCCCCTCTTGCCGCCGGACTTGCCGTGTCCCCTCATATCAAAAGCCACAAGAGCAAACCCGGCATCCACTAGGCGCCGGGGCAGCGTTTTATAACGGCTGCTGTGTTCGCCAAGTCCATGCACCAGGCAGACCACCGCCCTGGTTTCATCTACGGGCTGCCATAGTTGTCCAAATATATTTACACCGTCTTCAGTTGTCCAGCAGAATTCCTTTTGTACCATCTTGCCCTGTTTTCTTCCTGACCTTTTCGTTTCTTTTGCCGATCTTAAATACCATAATCATTCATAGTTGCGGGTACAAATTTTATCCCGCTCCAATTTCCGTCAAGCCTGCAGGTTTCTGTTTCCAGCAGTCCCATGGTCTTACAAGCCTGCCTTATATAGCTTTCGTCCAGACTGGATTCAAACCCGTTTTCTGCAGCAGGCCAGCATATCCAGATAAATCCCCCTGCCCTCAACAGGCCTTCCAGGCGCGGCAATTCCTGATCCAGCTGTTTTCTCGTATTGAAAAAACAGAGTGCCAGGTCAGCACTTCCCTTTACTTTACGCAACAGGATTGTAATTTCATGCAGCGGGGACAGCATTTCGAACATATTTTCAATTGGATTAAGAATTAATAACTTAATTCCTCTTTTTAAACCAAGTTTTTCAGCTAAAGTTTCCTGCGATTTGTTTAACGGCATTTTTTCTCTTTAGTGGAATATTATTCTCTTCTGTTCCAATCCCTTCGAAAACAGAAGACATCAAATTTAGAAATAATTTTTAAAACAAAAAGGAAAATCTGAAGAACCATTCAGCTCTCAAAGTTTAAGGGCCAGAAGTTTATTTCCGGTTTCCAGGTAATAGTTCAGCGATTTCTCCCACCACTTCATCATGTCTAGAAACTGCCTGGAGGACTTACCATCGATAAATTCACTTCCCTTTTCAGTAATTGATGTAAATATGTATTCTATGTGAAGGTCTGAGGTACCGTTGTAATTATCCTCCAGTTTCATGTTTATCTTTACAACCACGGTTTCCCAGGTCATCCTCACGAATTCAACTATGAAGTTTTCCTTGTCATGTTTTGTAACCACCCATATTGTATCCACCGTCCCTTCATGCTTTGTCTTGAATATGGCCCCTTCCTCGGCAAAGCCGGATTCCGAGTATACCATTTCATAGTGCCAGCCATCCAGCCAGTCAAGTTCTCTTTTGGGACACAAAAGCGGGAAAATTTTATCCGGAGTTGAATTGATCTTCTGTGTATAAGTCCTTTTTACTCTCTTTGAATTAAATACAGGTTTTTCGTTTTCTTCTTTTTGCTTCATATCATTTCCGAAAATTATTAAAACATGATTTCTTATTTGATTGCAAAAATAAGAATTCGCCCGTCAGAAAACATCATTTTTAAAAGAATTTATTTTCTGCTTTAAGCAGGCGAAAGGAAACAGGCTATTATCTTCTCAGATATCCTTTTTCGGGGCGTCGCCGGTCATTTTGGGCATCTCCTGCCTGAGTGGATCCTTTTTGGAATCCGCGGCAGGTTTCAATACTGCCTCAGCCTTCATTTTTGTGTGCTCTTTTATTATCAGCTTCTGCTTTTTGAGAAAGTCGAACAAGAGATACATTGTACCAAAAAAAGCAAAGTGGAAGAGTATAACAGGAATGAACCCCAGGGTAACAATCCTGCGCTTGCTTACCAGGTCGGCTCCGTAATTGTATGAAATATCGGCGAGTGCAAGATAATCATAGAATATCCAGCCCAGGGAAATGAGCCCCAGGATAATAGTTATAACAGCAGCAATTTTAAGTTTTAACATGGTAAAACCCCTCCCTTTAATGATCGGGACGGACAGCCCGTTTGCTGTCTGCCCGGATATTTGTTATGCAATCCAGACCGTTTTTATGTTTACGAATTCCTTAATTCCATAGTGGGACAGTTCCCTGCCGTAACCGGATATCTTTATGCCGCCAAAAGGCAGGCGGGGATCGGATTTAACCATCCCATTAATGAATACAGAGCCGGATTCGATCCTGTAAGCCAGTCTTTTTGCCCTTTCAAGATTCTGCGTCCAAAGGCTTGCCCCCAGTCCGAATGCCGATTCATTGGCAATTCTTATGGCATCATCCTCATCCTGGGCAGTTATCAGTGCGGCTACGGGACCGAAGGTCTCCTCGTCGAAGACCGGCATACCGGGCTTTACACCTGAAAGAACGGTAGCAGGATAATAATACCCTTTCATGCCCAGGCGCTCTCCGCCTGTAAGCAGCCTTGCACCCATTGCAACCGACCGCTTTACCAGTTTATCCAGCTCCAGGAGCAGGTCCTCACGCGCCATGGGACCCAGGTCGTTTTGTTCGTCCATAGGATTACCAATCTTGAGATTCTTAACTGCGGAGGTGAACCTGCGTTCGAATTCGTCAATTACGTCCTTAACAACAATAAACCTCTTGGCTGCAATGCAGCTCTGGCCGTTATTTATAATCCTTGCCTCCACCGCCGTTTTTACGGCCTGATTCAGGTCGGCATCCTTCAAAACAATGAACGGATCACTGCCGCCAAGCTCCAGTACCGATGGCTTCAGATTTCTGCCAGCCGTTGAGCCCACGGTCCTTCCGGCGCCTTCACTTCCTGTCAGTGTGGCAGCCCTGACCTTTGGGTGTGAAATTACCTTCTCTACCATTGAAGAGCCTATAAAAAGATTTCTGAAGACGTTCAGCGGGAATCCCGCCCTTAAAAACACCTCTTCAATTGAAAGAGCGCTCATGGGAACGTTTGAGGAGTGCTTCAGCAGCCCAACATTACCGGCCATAATTGCAGGCGCAGCAAAACGAAATACCTGCCAGTAGGGGAAATTCCAGGGCATAACGGCAAGTATGACCCCCAGAGGATCAAACTGGACGTAACTTTCCGAGGCGTCGGTCTCAACTGTTTCCTTTTTAAGAATCTCTCCTGCATTATTTGCGTAGTATTCGCACACCCAGGCGCATTTTTCCACCTCGGAATAGGCCTGCTTAATCGGTTTTCCCATTTCAAGCGTGAGCACGCGGGCGTAACTTTCCCTGTTGTCACGTAACACCCTGGCGGCATTAAGCATGTGCTGCCTGCGTTCTGAGAAACTGGTAATCTTCCATTCCTGGAATGCATCATGGGATTTGTCTATCTCAGCATAGAGCTGATCTTCGGTAAGCTCTGCATAGGTCTCAATTATTTCTTCTGTTGCGGGATTGATGGATTGTATCGGCATAATATTTCTCCAGGTGTTATAACTTAATTGAGTCAGTCAATTGCATGACGTGACCCGAAATTATACGGGATAATTAAATGATTCCCAATTGCCCCACACAACTGTAAAACAATCATATAAAAATCTATGAAATATTTAGCAAATAAAAAACCCCTGAGCTCCAGCGAAGAGTCAGGGGTCCGGTTATATATTAGCGAGTAAGTATTGCGAAAAAATTAAAAACCCTTATTACCTCAATATCAACAATTCTACACTCATGCCCATTTATATATCTTAAACACTTTCAATCGTGTTACTGTTTATTTCTATTTTTGTGTCGTACTTTACCGGGGAGAGCACAAAAGTGGTCTTAACCTTGCTGACTCCGCCGATCTTTGTAAGCTTGTGCAGCAGAAAGTTTTCATACTCCTGCATGTTCCTTACGGCAATCTTCAGTATAAAATCCTCTTCACCTGCCACATAATAACACTCCAGCACTTCGCTTAGCTTGATTATCTCCTGCTTGAAACTGTCAATCGAATTGAGCTGATGAACAGACAGGGATACCGAAATAAAGGCGGACATCCCGCGCCCAACCTTCTCACCGTCAACCAGGGCTACGTAACGCTTTATAACTCCGGAGTTCTCAAGCCTCTTTACCCTTTCGAGCATCCCGGCCTGCGAAACGTTAAACTCTGAGGCCAGCTGAGCATTAGTAATGTTTGCATCAGACTGCAGCCTGTCTAATATCTTCTTGTCGGTGTCGTCCAGTTTCATTTTAACCAGCTGTCCAGTATTCATCACCAGGGCAAGAGCCCGTGACAAATATTATTCATAAAATTAAAATTTATGCCGAATAATATACGTATATTTTCTAATTTGTCAAAATATAATTTGGCAATACCACCATATTCCCGAATATTATTAATGAACCTCGTGTCTTTTTTTTGACTTCTTTTTGTCCAGAGGCACTTGCATTTTATTTAATCTCGTGTATATTACACCCTCGAGGGGCTCCAACATATTCTTCCCTATAGTTACGCCGGTTAATTTACCAAACTATCGGGAGTACTTATGAAAAGTACAATTACCATTGTATTGTTCTTTTTACTGCCTGTTTTTGTTTATCCTCAGCAAAACGGTCTCATTACTGTTACCGAGGTCATGTTTAATGCACCTTTCGGCAATGGTGAATTCATCGAGATCTATAACCTGAGCGCTGATAAAGCGCTGGACCTCAGCCATTTTAAAATTAAATATCAGACATCAAATCCGGATACAATTGTCCCTGCCGGCAATCAGGGCATGATATTGGGTCCCGGCTCCTACGCGGTAGTTCTTGAGGGTGACTATGATTTTACCTCCGGCGGCTACAAGGATATTATTCCCCGGGAGTGCCTGCTGCTTAGAATAAAGGATAATGCGTTCGGCAGCACGGGCATGGCAAATACGGTTGACCGGACAATAGCTATTCTGGATCAGGACAATGACACACTGGAGTTGTATCTCTATACGGCTGGAAACAGGCCCGGTTATTCGGACGAAAAAATCCTCCGGGACAAGAACAATGCCCCGTCCAACTGGGGTAATTCACTTAATTTTAAGGGTACCCCGGGCAGGAAAAATTCAATTGCTCCCCGGGATTTCGACCTCAGCCTTGAAAACCTCTCGACCGCCCCGCAGTCACCCATTGAATCCAATGATATACTCCTCAGCTTTACAATAAAAAACCACGGGCTGCTGCCGGCAGAAAACTTCACAGCGGAAATCTATTGCGAAGAGAACTCTGATTCCCTGTTCACTGGCGCAGAAAAGCTGTACTCAAAGGCCTTGTCCATGCTCATGCCCGGAGATTCAATTGTAATTACCTATGAGCTGGCAGGATTTAAGGCTGGCAGTTACCTGATTAAGGGGAATATTACCTTCAATAAGGATGAGAATCCGCAGAATAATGCGGGCTTACTCCGGCTTTTGGTACGCGCTTACCAGCCCGGATATAATGACCTGGTAATAAATGAGGTAATGTTTGCTCCCCAAGCGGGTGAACCCGAATGGATTGAGCTCTATAACAGATCCTCTGCAACCATTAATCTCAGCAACTGGAAATTATCTGACTACTCGAGCTCTGTGTACATTACGCAAAAGGACAGATTGCTGAAGCCCGGAGAATACGCCTTGCTATGCCGTGATTCCTCGCTGCACAGATATTATAATTTCACCTCACAGCTAATCACATTCAGCCTTCCGGCGCTGAATAACTCCGGAGACAGGGTCGTAATAAAGGACTCAGCCGGCTCTGTGATCGACAGCATGGAGTATTCTGCATCGCCGGCCACTTTGGGCCGGTCCCTGGAAAGAGTTGATGCCTATTCTCCTTCTTATTGGACAAGCAACTGGCAGGCTTCACACAGCCTTAACAGGTGCACTCCCGGCAGCATGAATTCAGTATCCAGAAAAGACTTTGACCTTGCCTTAACTCAGCTGCTCTTTACGCCCCCTTTCCCATTTTTGCATGATAAAATCACCCTGTCAGCCCGGGTAAAAAATACAGGCAGGATGAGCATTCAGTTCTCACTATGGCTTTTTTCGCCATCTTCTATCAGCCAAAAGCCGGGTAAGCTGCTGGCTTCCTCAGAACTCCTGTCACTCAGTCCGGAGGATTCATTATTATATACCTTTGATTACAGCGGGGAAATTTCCAGGGAAGTGTCTTTTATTATACAGATATCTTCCTCTCTGGACCAGGATTCAACAAATAATTCTATCTGCGCCATGATTAGCCCGGGATATAAGGCAGGGACACTCGTCATAAATGAAATCATGTATATGCCGGAGACTCCTGAACCCGAATGGATTGAGATTTACAATACCTCGGATGATACGGTTAACATTAAAGGCTGGACAGTTTCGGATATACTTGCAACGCCAGCTGAGGCAATTATCTCTCAGCATGACGAGCTCATACCGCCAAAGACGTTCCTGGTAATTGCAAAAGATTCTGCAATCATAAACTCCCACAGCGACATTACATCAAAAATCATTTGTGCTCAGCTCCCCGCCTTTAATAACGACGAAGACGGAGTCATTCTGCGCGACAACCGGCAGCTTACCATGGATTCCCTCCGCTATCAGACACCCGTGGGCTCCCCTTCCGGCCATTCACTTGAAAGAAAGTTCACCGGTAAAGCTTCCGGACTAAGGGATAACTGGGGCTTCTCAAAGGCCTGGGCGAAAAGCACACCTGGAAGAATCAACAGCATTACCCCGAGGGATTACGACATTTCTGTCGAGGAGGTCTTTACGTTTCCCTCGCAGCCCAGGAACAAGGATGAAATATTTCTTGGAGCCAGGATCTATAACCGCGGGTTAAAGGAGGCACGAAATTTCTCGGTCCGCTTCTTGTACAGATACAACAGCACGGATCCTTTTATAGAACTGAACGAACTCTCGGACTTCAGCCTTAAGACAACTGATTCACTTATAATTACAAATTCCCCCTCCATACCCCCCATAAGTTCCAAAATCACGGTTGCTGTTGAAGTCGTTTTTAAGGAAGACGGTGAACCTTCCAACAACTATATGGAGAAGGTTATTGAACCGGGTTACTATAAAAATGCCCTGCTTATAAATGAGGTCATGTTCAGTCCGCCCCCCAACAGATCCGAATGGATCGAGATCTTTAATGCTTCAGCCGATACGCTGAATCTCAGGAACTGGTACATAAGCGATCTACTGCCCTCACCTTCAAGGGTAAAGATTTCAGCAAATGATCTCCTGCTTTTCCCGGGGGGATACCTGGTTATAGCGAGAGATTCATCCTTTCACAAGATGTATCCCTACTTTCAGGGGAAAGTCTCTTTCGTAGCATTCAGTTCCCTCGGTAACAGTGAGGATGGAATTGTAATCTCAGATCTGAAGGGCAATACGATTGACAGCCTGAAATATTCATCCGGTTGGGGAAGGGAAGCCCGCTCAATTGAAAGAATCACACCCGATAATGATACTAACGACAAGCTGAACTGGCAGCCTTCCGTGGCCCTTTGGGGTGCAACACCCGGAAGCGAAAACTCGGTTACAGACATCATCCCTTACTCCAGAAACATGATAGTTATAAATGAAATAATGTATGAGCCCGGCAAGGGCAACTGTGAATTTATAGAATTATTCAACTCAGGAGATGAGCCGGTCAATCTTGCAAACTGGGAAATAGTAAATGAGAGTGGCGCCTCTTTCTATGCTTCAGATGGAAACTATACGCTCGCCCAAGGTGAATATTATGTGATTGCCGCAGATTCCTCGGTACTTAAGAATTATGCGTGGCTCAGGAATTCTGAATCCATTTGCGTGAAGAATTCCTCAAGCCTGGGACTCGCAAACTATGACGGCGTGCTGCATCTTCAGGACGCATTTCAAAATACGATTGATTCGGTGCACTACTTCTACAGCTGGCACTCAAAAAATATTCCCGAGGTAAAGAACAGATCACTTGAAAGGATTAATCCTTCATTAAGCTCCAATGATGCCCTGAACTGGCGGACAGCAGTCAATGAAGAGGGGGCTACTCCCGGAAAACTAAACAGCATCTTCGTACTGAACCAGAAGCAGGAATCGCGCTTCTCTGTGCTTCCAAATCCATTCTCCCCTGATAATGACGGCGTGGAGGACTTTGCAATTATAAACTATAATCTCTCGCCTGGGGTAAACCAGGTACTTGTAAAGGTATTCGACAGCCAGGGCAGACTCGTAAGAACACTGCACCCGGATTGCAGCGGAGCCCACGGCTCTCTCATCTTCGATGGCCTGAACGATAACGGCAGTCCTCTTCGCATGGGGATCTACATCATACTCCTGCAGGCTCTCGATGAGCGCCAGTCGGTTTCCGATACAATTAAGTCAGTCGTAGTGGTTGCAAAAAAATTCTGATTGTATGAACACATAAATTGTAAATGCATTGCACCCCTCTTTGGCGCTTCAGATCACTGAACTTAAAAACTGAATGCCTGGCCCTCTTTGACTTTATTTCACGAACTTTGTAGTTTGAGTTTTTAAGTTTCACTTTCCACATTCCTTTAGGAGAATGACTATGTTCCGTTTTACAGCAATTATACTCTTTCTTTTCGGCTTCATTTTAATACAGGCCCAGACTCCCGGACAGGGTTACGTTCTTGTACTGCATGGAGGTGCGGGCACGATATTAAAAGGAGACATGACACCCGAAGAGGAGGCAGCCTACCGCCAGAAACTGCAGGAAGCACTTACGGCAGGAAGCAATATTCTGAAAAACAACGGCAGCAGTCTGGATGCAGTCGAGGCAACCATTAACATACTGGAGGATTCACCACTCTTTAATGCCGGCAAAGGAGCAGTATTTAATGCCAAGGGTAAAAATGAACTCGATGCTTCAATTATGGACGGGAACACACTCATGGCCGGAGCCATTGCAGGCGTACACCATATTAAAAATCCCATCAGCCTTGCGCGCCTTGTAATGGAAAAATCCCCGCACGTAATGATGGCCGGCGAGGGAGCCGAGGAGTTTGCACAGCAGCAGGGAATCAAACTGATGCCCGAGGAATATTTCTATTATGAAAAAAGATTCCAGCAGCTGCAGAAGATAAAACAAAAGGAAGCAGAACAGGATTCACTGAAATCAAAAAACATGAATTTTTATTATAAGCCGTTTGGAGATTCAAAGTTCGGTACAGTTGGTGCCGTGGCACTCGATAAAGCCGGTAACCTTGCGGCCGGGACCTCCACGGGCGGGATGACAAATAAGAAGTTCGGACGAATTGGAGATACTCCCATCATTGGGGCAGGCACCTATGCTAACAATAGAACATGCGCAGTTTCTTCTACCGGATACGGCGAATATTTTATACGCGGCGTTGTAGCTTATGACATTTCGGCTCTGATGGAATATAAGGGGCTCTCATTGAAGGATGCGGCCAATGAAGTAATAAATAAAAAACTTGCGGCTATGGGCGGCACGGGCGGCGTAATAGCACTGGATAGAAACGGAAACTTCACGATGCCATTTAACACAGAAGGCATGTACAGGGCATATATAAAAGAAGACGGCTCAACCGAAATTCTGATATATAAGAATTAAGCAGGATGCTTTTAATTGACTTCCTTTATCCGGTAATTTTGAGTTGAATACGAACTTTATATGAGATATCTTATTATGAAGTTTTAGTACGAGGTTCACGGCAGCGTCATCAATACTTTTCATTATATAAGGAAAATTATATGGCTGTTGTACTATCCGGTTCAGGTTTAACCGTCGAAAAACTCGTTCAGATTGCAAGGCACGGGGAGAAGGTGGAACTGCACCCTGAGGCCCTTGAAAGGATTAAAATCTGCAGGAATATGCTTGAAGATAAGATCCAGGCACATGAGATTATGTACGGAGTCAATACCGGCATCGGAGAGTTTTCAGAAGTCGTCCTCAACGACGAGCAGGTCAAAGACTTCCAGAAGTACCTTATCTATAACCACTCAGCCGGCATCGGGGATCCGGCACCGGTGGAATATGTAAGAGCTGCAATGGCAGGCAGGATTAACGTGCACGCTCACGGCAACTCAGGCTGCCGGCCCGAAATCACACTCACTCTCATTGAAATGCTCAATAAGGGCGTTACACCCGTAGTCTGCCAGAAGGGATCCGTGGGCGCATGCGGTGATCTGGCCCCAATGTCTCAGATTGCCCTGCTTTTAATAGGAGAGGGTGAAGCCTTCTTTGAAGGGGTGAGAATGCCGGGCAGGGCTGCTTTCGAACGTGCGGGAATTGAAGTGCCGGGACTTCAGGCCCGGGACGGGCTTGCAACCATCAACGGCTCGAACCTTCTTACTGCAATGAGCGCAATACATTTATACGACATGAACCGCTGGCTTAAGCAGGCCGAAATAGCGTGCGCCATGTCGCTTGAAGCCCTGTTTGCCAACATGAAACCCTATGACAGCCGCCTTCATGAAATCAGGGGATTCCAGGGCGCAGTCCGCAGCGCAAAGGCAATAATGGCCTGCATGAAAGGAAGCGACCTGCTGACGGGCAAACTCAAAATGAAAGTCCAGGACGCCTACTCCATGCGCTCAAGTCCTCAGGTAATCGGAACGGCACATGATGCCCTGGCTTACGCCAGAAAGCAGGTTGAAATTGAACTGAACGGAGTAGGGGATAATCCCATCTTCCTGCCCGAATTCAGACTAACCCTTACAGGCGCCAACTTCCAGGGTACACCGGTCTCACTGCCAATGGATATGGCTGGAGCAGCAATTACTATGGTCAGCGTGCTTTCCGAACGAAGACTTAACCGGCTTTTGAATCCTGCCCTCAGCGTCGGCTTACCTGCATTTCTTACAAAAGGCGCGGGAATGTTCTCGGGACTCATGCTCAGCCAGTATACGGCAGATACACTTATCGTTGAACAAAGAATGCTTTCAGCACCAGCCTCCATACAGTCAATCCCTGCTGCAGCGGACCAGGAAGATTTTGTGTCCATGGGCATGAATACAGCGATAAAAAATGCACAAATACTGGATAATGCTTATGGCGTGCTGGGCATCGAATTTATTGCCGCAGCCCAGGCGCTGGATTTCAGGCAGTTCAATCCCGGTACAGGAGTTTGTGTGGCTAAGAATACAGTCCGCAAATATGTGAAGCACCTGGACGAGGACCGGCCCCTGCATCCTGACCATACAAAAATGAAGGACGTGGTAAGATCCTGCGAGATACTTGAAGAGGTAGAAAGAATTATAGGAAGCCTTGAAGTAATGGAGTCGTGATTATTCCGGGAAAGGGTAACCCCGAAACCTCAGGTGTTACCCTTTTATTTATGCTTTGCTCAAGCCTCAGCTGGAGACTGCTATAGTTTAAGCTGCCTGTAGTCAAAGTAATAAAGAGAACTGTCCACCGGCACCACAAGCCTTAAAAGTCCGGCTTTTTTATTTATTGGCAGATGAAAGTATCCCCCCTCTTTTTCATCTGGATGCACGGTAACTTTCCGCAGCACTTCGTTCTGCCAGTAATCTTTTTCATTGCTCATCTTTGCCATATTGTTCTCGTATTCTATCCTTGCGTTTGCCTCCGAAATCCTTCTTTGCTCCCTTTCATTCTCCTCCTTCTTTACCTCCTCGCTGGACCGCTTCTTACCAATTGTAGCAATGGCTGCAACCAGGTCTATTGTCCCAACTACAGCATTGACCCCAAGCCTGGTGCCTTCAGAAGCTTCGAGATCGTTCTTTCTTCTTTCAATTCCAAGCAGCGTCAGCTCCGGATCTACTGCGCTAATCCTCGCCCCCCTGCCGGAGGCCGAAAGATTCCCGTCTATACTGTCCCTGTAACTGGTATAATATATCTCTGCCGGATCCAGCAAAACGGAATTGTGCCCAAAGTTCTGATAATTCAGATAAAAAACGTAGTAGTTATCCCTGACTGCTTCAAAACTTAAAGTGACTTTACCCAGGCTGTCCTGACTGCTTACGACCTCACGGCCAAAATCCCATTCTGAAAGCTGACCCACGGGTACTACCCTGTAGACCGGCGTTTTCCCGCAATTAAACTGCAGGAAGGATAATAAGATAATGCATAATAAAATAGATCGTTTTAATTTGACAGGCATTTTCCCCCCGTAGTTGATTTTTTACGTATTGAGAGCAAAATCCATGCCCCGTTACCAGGCAGCGTATTTTAATATAATTCCTCTTTGAGGAGGGATTTCATTCCATAATTGTACAATCAATTGTACTTGCGCCGTATAAAAAACTGGACATCAGTCTCCTGTACTGTTGCTATTTTATTCCAGATTCCCTAACTTCTCCGTTGGCTTTTATCCCCATGCGTTCATTCAAGATCTGGTAAGCGTTGTTCCTGTTCGGTAATAATTCTCAGGCAGAACCATTTTAATATCGGATTCAATAATGAAATTACTTCGTCTGTTTTCTCCTCTCATTCTCTTAATTATAATAATCTCCGCCTTTGGTTCCACCACTACTTTTGCCATTGAGAAAGGAAAACTCAGGGGTTTTGTAACCGACTCAACTAGCGGTGAGGTTATAGGCTATGCCAGCGTTTTCCTGAAAGGAACCACCCTTGGCACAACTACCAATAACAGAGGCTACTATTTCATACCCTCAATTCCTGCGGGCAGCTATACAGTGGTCGTATCTTACATCGGATTCCAGACCAGAGAGCAGCAGGTTGCCATTACCGGAAATGGAATCTTTCAGCTGGATATTAAACTGGTGCCTACTTCTATAAGAATGCGGGAGGTGTCTGTTATAGGAGAAAAATCGGTCCGCGTCAACGAGACGGACCTGGGACTGGATAAGATTTCCACAGGCGATATAACATCGCTTCCCGGGGGATTTGAAGCTGACATATTCAAGGTTTTGCAGACAGCTCCCGGAGTAAGTGCAACAGGGGACGTTACGGCCAGATATTATGTCAGGGGCGGCACAAGCAACCAGAACCTGGTCATATTAAATGATGTAATAATTTATAATCCTTTCCATGCACTCGGCATCTACAGCGTTATTGATCCCGACATGATCTCAATGGCTGAATTCTATAAGGGAGGATTCGGACCTGAATTTGGAGAAAGACTCTCCTCCGTGCTGAATGTTGTAACAAAGGACGGCAACAGGAATAACTTCAGGACAACTGCTACTGCCGGGCTGCTCTCCGGAAAGGCTTCCTTCGAGGGCCCGATACCCTGGGGCTCATTCCTTTTTACAGGCAGAAAAAGCTACTACACAAAAGTCCTCAATAAATACCTTAATGGCCAGGATGCACCGTTTGATTTTTATGACCTCTCCTATAAAGTAAACTTTGCAGATCCCTCCCTGCTGAAAAACGGGAAATTTGTATTACACGGTTTTTTTACGGGTGACAGGATTAATAACAACGACCCCGACAGGGCAGACTATAATCTTACTAATAATATTATAGGCCTTAACTGGTACCAGATTTGGGCAAGCCCGCTTTATTCATTCATTTCATTCTCATCGAGTACTTTTCAGGCGGAAGTCCTCCCAAACCTCAGCAAGACCAAGAGCCGGGATAATAAAGTCCGCGACTTATCTACCAACTGGAATTTCACATACATATATGACAGCAAGGATGAACTGGCATTCGGCCTTATAAATAAGTATCTGAGTACAAAACTGAATATGGAAAATACTTATCTGATGCGTACAGAATTCAGTAAGCAGGGACACGAAATGAGCGGCTACTGTAATTATAAGTTTTACAGGTATGAAACCATAGGCCTGAATCTCGGCATGAGGGTAAATTTCATTTCAATTGCAAAGCTGAGACCCTTTTTGCTTGAACCGCGCCTGAGTATTACCTACAGGCCAAATCCCCTGCTGTCGCTGAAGGCTTCAGTCAGCAGGCATTCACAGGAAATTACAACGCTCTCTGATGAGACAGAACTGATCTCTATTTTTGAACCATGGACAATCATCCCCGATAATGTAGCAGCAGCCGAGGCTACTCAACTGAGTGCCGGACTAGAAACGTACCTGAATGAAAATTTTTCCCTTGAAATGGAAACATACTATAAATCGCTGACTAATCTGACAGAAATAAACAGAAAGAAGTTTATGCCCACAGATCCCGACTATATTAATGTGGAGGGTGAATCCTATGGCCTGGAATCGCTCCTCAAATATCAGTCGGCCAGCCTGTTCATGAAAGCGTCCTATACACTGAGCTGGTCATATAAAATTGGCGACAAGGGAAGATACTTCCCCCGCTATGATGTGCGGCACTCGGCAAATATTCTAGCCAACCTGAACCTGGGTGCTGAGTGGTACTTCAATGTTACCTGGACATTTAATTCAGGCATGCCCTTTTATCCCATCTCGGGCTTCTATAATACGATGCAGATACAGAACCCCTGGCTTACGGGCTATGAGCTGCAGGCCTACAAGGCAATTACAATGTGGGAAAGGGATAATATTAAGCGCCTGCCTTACTATCACAGGCTTGACCTTGGCATTACCAAGAATTTTTCCATAGGTCCCTTTAATTTCGAGACCAGCGTAAGCGCCCTGAACGTCTACGACAGAAAAAATATTTTTTATCTGGACCGTGACACAGGCAGGAAAGTATATATGCTTCCATTTTTACCATCATTTTCAATCAAAGCCGAACTATGAAAAGAATATTAATATTTGCATCCATATTAGCCGCTGCATTACTGGGGATTTCATGCGAGGAGGATTTCAATCCCAAAGCCCCGTTAAAAGATACATATATTCTCTTTAGCGTCATTAGATCGTCCTACACCCTGGGAGCCCCTACTAAATTAATGCAGAGGGTGGTAATCAGCCGTTCTTACGATGTAAACGGGTATAATCCAAATCTTAACAGCAATGACCCGTCCATAGCCGGGGCAAAGGTTGTGCTGATTAAAAACAATATCGAATACCCGATGAAGGATACGACTATAATCAATAGCGATCCGGGCCACATACCTCAGAGTTATTATTTTTGCATACTGGCTCCCGGCAACAATGAAAGGGTAAAAATCGCGGCTACGCTTCCTGACGGCAGAACGCTTTCGGCAGAGACCAGGATTCCCATCTACCCGAATCCGGGATTTTCCTATAATTTTCCGCATGGCATCACTAATAAGATATACAAAATATTGTGGGATATCGGATACATTAACATAGACTGGGGAAAACAGGTGCGTGAGAGACACGTTTACTTCCCCAGGCTCTCTGTAAATTATGTAAAAAAGGAAATTGTAAATGGAAAGATAATTTACAAATCATATTCAAAGCCCATGCCCCTCGATTACATAAAAAAAGATAACGGATATATACCCGTTTATTCTCCGCAATTTACAACCGACGAATCACTTTCATTCAGATTTGCATGTTTTGATTCTGTCCTTACGCATTTATCTGACGGAGACGCAAATAAAGAGAATTATTATGTAGATAATTTAACTTTTCAGCTGATGGAATATGATGATGCCCTTTCCAAATACTATTCAAGTACAAGTGGCTTAAGTGATAAATATTCCATACGCCTGGATGAAACCTATTATTCAAACATTTCCGGTGGCATTGGAATTTTCGGTTCAATGGCTACTTTAAGTAATTACATGCAATTTGATAAAAGTTACCTTCAGTCATTCGGCTATTTGTCTGTTCAGGATATAATATATCCTCCGGGGTACTGAGGCTTAGTGTTGCGCACGGATCAGGATTGACTTTGCCCTTAAGCACTGGATTATATAAATTGCAATCATGGTTTTCATCCATTGTTTCAGACCCATAGTATGTATAGAAACCTTATCATATATTATTTCAGCGGAACGGGTAACGCCCTTACGGCCGCAAGGTGGATCACGGCTCAGGCAGAGACAAGGGGCATCAAAGTGCAGATGATTCCAGTCGACAGACTGGATAAACCGCCTCTGAAGCAGACAGCTGAGGCCACAATTACCGGATTTCTCTATCCTACACACGGCTTTAGTCTGCCCTGGATTATGCTCAGATTCATGTTAAATCTTCACAGCACAAAGGCCACAGACGCATTTCTTCTCAATACCAGGGGCGGTCTTAAAATTGGCAGGTGGTTTACACCGGGACTGAGCGGTATGGCTCTTTTGCTGCCTATGCTGATACTTTTCCTTAAAGGCTTTAAGATAAAAGGCCTGCAGCCGCTGGATATGCCCTCAAGCTGGATTTCACTCCACCCGGGCTTAAACACCAAAACCATCAGCCTCATTATTAACAGATGCAAGGGTATCGTGGATAGTTTTGCCGGGAAAATCCTGGAGGGTAAACGGACCTGCAGGGGTCTATTCTGGCTGCCAGTTGACTTAGCATTAGTTCCAATTGCGGTAGCATACTCACTATTTGGGCGCTTCATACTTGCTAAAACCTTTATTGCTTCCAGCACTTGCAATGACTGCAGGCTGTGCGAGGAAAAATGCCCCGTTCAGGCCGTACACATCATCAACGGCCGCCCCTACTGGTCATTCAGGTGCGAGAGCTGTATGCGCTGCATGAATATTTGTCCAAAAAAATCCATCCAGGCAGCACACGGTTTCGTAATAATTTCCTTTATTATACTCTCCTTTATACCATATTCATTATGGATTACGGCAGTTCTTACCAGCACAATTTTTCCCGGCAGGGGTTTTCTCTATTCTATTATATTTGACCTGGCGGGCTGGAGTTTTCAGATTTTATTCTTTTTTGTAGCCTACAGACTCCTGTACCGGATAATTCAAAACCGCGCAATAAACAATTTCTTTACGTTTTCATCTCTTACAAAATACTGGCGAAGATACATGGCCCCCCGGGTAAAAGCCTCTGACTTTATTAAGAAATAGGCTCAATTACTCATTGGAGTTGTGTGCATCCGGGAAGCTGCTTCAATAGCTTACAAAGCTTAATGTCAAGATCTTTTTTTATAAAAATCTTTTGCTTTTAATGGCATTACCTGTTTTTGTTTATTCTATATAATTATTTAACTTTGCACTCGAAACATTAGGATCTGATTATCTGTTTGTTTTTAAAGATTTACTGATTTGTTAAATAACTAAAACTGGAGACTCTTAAATGCAGCTTAATATTGTTGACTGGATAGTCATTGCATTATACTTCCTGTTTAACTTAGGTGTGGCTCTTTATCTTCGCAAGAGGGCCACTCAAAGCGTGAGCGACTTCTTCATTTCCGGCAGAAACGTCAGTTGGTGGCTGGCCGGAACCTCGATGGTTGCCACCACGTTTGCCGCTGATACTCCTCTTGTTGTTACCGGACTCGTTGCCAAAAACGGTATTGCTGGCAACTGGATCTGGTGGAGCATGGTTTTCAGCGGAATTTTGACCGTATTTTTCTATGCCAAGCTCTGGCGCCGTGCCGGTGTGCTTACAGACGTGGAGTTCGCAGAGATCCGCTACAGCGGAAAACCTGCGGCTTTCCTGCGTATATTCCGTGCTATTTACTTAGGACTCCCCATTAACCTTATAATCATGGGATGGGTAAACCTTGCAATTGTAAAAATCATGATGTCCGTACTCGGCATTTCCAAAATCGAAGCACTTATATTTGCAATTGTTATTATGTTCATCACGGCTTCCATATCCACACTCTCAGGACTGTGGGGGGTACTGTGGACAGATTTATTTCAGTTTGTGCTTAAAATGGGTATGGTTATACTGCTTGCCGTTTATGCCGTAAGCGCTTCGGGCGGTATGAGTTCACTCATTACAAAACTGCACACAATTGACCAGCAGCGCGACCCGTCCAGCTCTATTCTTTCACTGGTGCCGGACCTGAATTCAACGTGGATGCCGCTCATAACGTTTTTTGTTTTTATTGCCGTCAACTGGTGGGCATCCTGGTATCCCGGAGCTGAACCCGGCGGCGGCGGTTACGTAGCACAAAGAATTTTCTGCGCAAAGAACGAAAAGCATTCACTTCTGGCAACTTTATGGTTCAATGTGGCTCATTATGCCCTGCGCCCCTGGCCGTGGATCATCGTTGCACTGGTGGCTGTTGCCCGTTACTATAATGATCCTGCCTTTATTAAGGATCCGGAATCTGGCTACATCCGCATTCTTATGGCAGATCTGCCCGCTTACTTCCGCGGACTCATGCTTGCGGCATTTGCTGCGGCTTATATGTCTACTATCGGAACCCAGCTTAACTGGGGTGCCAGCTACCTGGTAAATGACGTATACAGAAGATATATACCAAAAAAATCCGAAAAGCACTACGTGAAGTTTTCACAGGTTGTTACTATGGTTCTGATGATTCTTTCTGCTGTAGTCACATTCTATATGGATTCCATCGCCGGGGCATGGAAGTTCCTGATGGCACTCGGGGCCGGAACGGGACTTGTTTACATACTGCGCTGGTTCTGGTGGAGGATTAACGCATGGAGCGAAATTTCTGCAATGGCTGCGGCTTTCGTTACCTCACTGGTGCTTCAGTTCGGTTTTAACCTGAGCGAGGACAACCCGAATGACTTTGCTTACCTGCTCCTGATCACTGTTGGCGTAACAACTACGGTCTGGCTGGCAGTTACATTTTTGACCAGTCCGGAACCCAACAGCATTCTTCTTTCATTTTACCGCAGGGTACGTCCGAATGCAACCTTCTGGACACCAATAGCCAAGCAGGCAACGGATATCATTCCACAGAAGGATGGGTTGTTTAACCTTATGAACTGGATCAGCGGCGTCGTAATGATTTACGCCATTCTCTTTGGTGTCGGCAAGATACTGCTTGGAGACCCGGTAATGGGTGTTATATTCCTGGTGGTTGGTATTATTTTCGGTACGGTTATTTATATCAACATGAATAAGCGCGGCTGGGAAACCCTGGGCGGCTAGATACCCCGGTGCTAATTAAAGGATAATAAAAAAGGCTGCGTTATTTGTTTAACGCAGCCTTTGTTTTTAACAGTGTACCTTAATAAAACTCTGCTGACTTCAGTACTTACCAATACTCTCTCTCAGTTATACATTTATATGCTTTCTGATTCCTGCCTGATAATCTGAGGCAGCTTTAATGCCTGTTTTTTCGGCGATCTTAAATCTGGATATCAGTTCCTGCAGGTTAACCGTAAGGCGGTTTAAATCCTCCGAAGCCCTGGCAATTTCCCTGATGCCGGAAGAAGACTGCTGTATTGTTGTGCTGATGCCTTCAATATTTTTACTCATCTCCTCACTGGTGCTTGCCTGCTGTTCGCTGGCTTCAGCCAGTTGTTTGATCAATTCGGCTCCTTTTTCAGTACCCTGGATTATCTCACTCAGTGATTCACCAGCTTTTTCTGCCAGATGTTTTCCCTTCTCCACCTCATTGGTACCCTGCTTAATGGAATTTACTGCGAGGATCGTGTCATTCTGTATCTTTTTGATCATGTCTGCAATTTCTTTCGTTGCCTTGGTAGTACGTTCGGCAAGCTTGCGCACCTCATCTGCCACAACGGCAAAGCCGCGGCCCTGTTCGCCTGCTCTGGCTGCTTCAATTGCAGCATTTAGTGCAAGCAAGTTGGTCTGGTCGGCAATGTCATCAATTACCTGTATGATCTCTCCGATCTGGTTGCTGCTGGCACCCAGTTGTTCAACCGTAGTGGCAGCACTGAGAACGACCTCAGCAATCCTGTTCATGCCGTTTATGGTCTCAATTACTATATTTCCGCCCTGTTTGGCGTTTTTCCCATTTTCCTTTGCAGATTCGGCCGCAATCCGGGCATTTTCTGTATTTGCAAATATTGTCCTTGTCATCTCTTCCACTGCTCCGGCAACTTCACCTGCCTGCATGCTCTGCTGGCTGGCTCCTGCCGCCATTTCCTCGGTACTTGAGGAAATCTCATTGCTGGCACTTGCAGTTGCTGAGACGGCTTCCATAATATTCTCGAACATCTGGCGTATTTGGCTGATGGCCTTGTTGAAGCCGTTAAAAAGTCTGCCCACGTCGTCATTCCTCTCAGCCTTAAGAGAAACCGTGAGATCCCCCCCGGAGAGTCTTTCAATGGCCTGCAGCATTTTATTTGTGCTTTCTTCCAGGTACTTGCTCTGTTCTTCGGCAACTGCTTTTGCCTTCCTGGCCTGCAAAGCTGCCGACTCAGCTTCTTCGTTTTTCTGCTTAAACTGCTCAATGAGCCTGCTTATATTTCCTACCATCAGATTAAACGTTTCAGCCAGGTTGCCAGTTTCATTGCGCGTGCTGATGTCAATAGAAACACTGTAATCACCGTGGGATACCTTTTCAGCCCCCTGCGCCAGGAGCTTGATCGGTTTGGAAATATTCCTGGCAGAGAAATAACCTGCTATTAAAAACAGAAGCGTCATGAGTCCGAGTGCAATATTAAAATCAGTTCTGATTGCAGATACTTCAACCTGAATATCCTTTATAAGCATCCCATTGATAATAACCCAGCGCCAGGGACGGAAAAGTTCAAAACAATAGAGTTTCGAGACCATTCCTTCTTCTTTTTTATAGTAGAATATGGCAGAGCCGCTTCCCTTTTCCTCACATATCTGGCTCCAGATCTTGTGCGTGTAATTACCCTTGTCGTCATGATCATTGCCCACAAATTTGCCCACATTGGCTGAATTGCGCGATACCCTGCAATATCCATCGAGATCATTTACAAAAAGGTAATCCTTCTCATGGAATTTCGTATTCTGAATGGTATTAAATGCTATGGCTTTAGCCGAATCCAGTGTCAGTTCACCCTTATCCACCTTATTCTGCAGATTTTCCAGTATTGAGCAGGTGGCATCCAGCACATTTTTTAAACCGTCTTTTTTATTATAATAGATGTTTTCTTCTATCTTCGGAAGAAAGTACAGTTCAAAGGCAACTGCCAGACACACAGAAAACAAGACGCTGAAACTAAGGATCTTGGAAAATATACTCCAGTCCTTTATCCTTTTAATTTTCATTTTCGGTCCCCATGAGAATTTTTAATGCATCAGTATATTATCGAAAATATCCCCCGCTAATTTATGTTATTTCCATCTCATATGTAAAATTAATTCGTAACTGCCGCACATAAAAGCAGGCTTTATCCCCGGTTACCTCATGGTTTTCATGTCATCACACACCCGGTGCCATGTTAAAAATATACTCTTGATATTCAGTCAAAACTCCTTAGTTTATATTTAAATCGGTCAGCATGTCGGAATTTCCGGATAATTTCCCGGAAATATTTTTGCTGACAGTTTATTTTTAACAATCGAAGGAGAGACAATTATGAAGAAGATAGCTGTGATTTTGGCGATGGTTGCTATGGTATTTTTTATAGATGCATGTTCCAGCACAAGGTCGACAGGTAGTACGGGTAATTCAGGCACCGGAACCACTTCAACCGGCACAAATACTGCCGGGGAGAACGTGGGCAGTACCACGACTGGTGCAAGCGTGAACAGGGAATTCGTCGATAATGCCGCAAGCGGCGGAATGATGGAAGTAGAGCTGGGTACAATTGCACTCGAAAGGGCAAGCTCTCAGGAAGTTAAGGACCTGGCACGCCACATTATGGATGACCACACAAAGGCAAATGAGCAGCTTAAATCCATTGCTGCCAAGGAGAATATTCCTGTTCCCGGCGTTCTGAAAGATGACCAGCGCGATAATATAGATAAGTTATCCAAGCTTTCAGGAAGCGATTTCGACAAGGAATACGTTGATCTGATGGTAAAGGATCATAAGGACGACATCAAGGAATTTGAGGATATGGCACAGAATGCGCAAAGTCCCGGCCTTAAGGCTTTCGCCCAGCAGACACTCCCTGTTCTGAAAGATCATCTCCAGATGGCACAGACGGTACAGAGCAAACTTGAGAAGTAAAACTTGAGAAGTAAAATAAGAAACATATAAAACACGAAACCGGCCCGGAAATATCCTGAAGAAGCATATTTTCAGACCGGTTTTTGCTATTCTACGTCACAGCCCTTCGCCTGCATGGCCTCCCGGACTTGAATATTAACATTTATTTAAATATATATTTATAGATATCACTGCCTGAGATCTTTCAGGAGGAGAGAAATCTTAAATAATCCGGTATTCCTGGCATCCGGCAAAAACCGCTGCATTTATTAATAAGCCTTTTCATCCAGATAATTATATATATAAATAGAGGGGTCATCATGAAACGGATTATTACTTTATCGGGCATTAGTGTGCTGCTCTGGCTTATTTTTATGGATTCGGCTCTATGTGCCTCTGCAAAAGGTGCTCCTGCCTTTACTGTGCCTGTTTCCCCACAGCCGCTTTCACCCGCAAACAATTCGGTCAACCTGCCCGTATCAGTCAATCTTAGCTGGAGTGATTCCTTTGGCGCAGCGATCTATGAGGTTGTTTTGGCTTACGACAGCCAGTTCAATAATGTGGTAATCGATACTAATATTCTTAGTACTTCGGCCACCATTAATAATCTGAAAAATAACACCACCTACTACTGGAGGGTGAGTGCATGGGATTCTTCGGGAGCTAGTCCCTGGTCCGACACATGGAATTTCAGCACCATACAAACAGCCCCCGGCATTCCCAGGCTCAGCAGCCCTTCCAGCGGGGCAACGAACCAGCCGGTCACTTTAAACCTGAACTGGCAATCCACGCCGGGTGCTGTCTCTTACAGGCTGCAGTTATCTACAGACACCCTGTTTAATTACATTACTTATGATGCCAGCGATATTAAGGATACATATCTGCAGGTTAAGAATCTCGAAAATAGCAGAAAATATTTCTGGAGGGTAAGGGCCTCAAACCCGGGAGGGAACAGTGCGTGGTCGGAGATCTGGAGGTTTACCACAATAGTGGCCACCCCCGGTGCCCCTGCACTCATTGCTCCTGCTATGGGAGCCGTAAATCAGCCCATAGATGTTACTCTAAGCTGGAATGCCCTCTATGGAGCCTATGCATACAGACTGCAGGTCTCTGCCGATACAACTTTCAGCTATCTTATCTATAACAGCGATACAATAAAAACCAATTCCATGCAGTTCAAGACACTTCAGAACGGCAGGAAGTATTTCTGGAGGGTCTACGCCTGGAACGCCGGAGGAGTTAGTCCCTGGTCAGAAATCCGTGTCTTCACGGTTATTCTTTCACAGCCTTCTCTCTCTTCTCCCCTGAATTCATCTGTTAACCAGCCACTTAACGTTACGCTTAAATGGAAGCGCATGACTTTTGCCGACAGCTATCACCTGCAGGTATCAACTTTTCCCAGCTTTTCCAGCCTTATATACGAGGAATATGCGATTTCAGATACATCCAGACAAATTCCTCACCTTAATAATAATACTGTATACTATTGGCGCTTAAGAGGCAGAAATGCGGGCAGCTACGGCCCTAATTCCGACACCTGGAATTTTACGACTATCAAGGCTATCCCTGCCATTCCGGTACTGGCCTCTCCTGCAGATGGTTCAGCCTTCCAGCCTGTAAATGTAACACTGGTCTGGAACAGCGTACAGGGTGCCATGACTTATCGCCTGCAGCTGGCCTCAGACGCTATTTTCGGAAATATACTTCTGGATGACTCAACGATCACGGCTACTTCGAAACTAGTGACTAACCTCTATTACGGCACCAGATATTACTGGCGCATAAACGCCCGCAATGCAGCCGGAACAAGCGCGTTTTCCAACTCCTGCAGCTTCGTTACGCTGCTTCCACCCCCGGAAAACCTGGCTGCCATCCCATATGGAATTAAAAAAGTAAAACTTACATGGACAGATAAATCAGAAGGCGAAACCGGATTTATTATTGAACGGAAACTGGAGGGGGATTTCAGCGCAATTGATACTGCCGAAGCAAATTCTACAGGGTTTATTGATTCTACCGTCCTGGGAGGAGTGTTATATACCTACAGGATCAGGGGCTTTAATATGAATACCCCCTCACAATACAGCAATCAGGCGGAAGTAACTACCATTACCTCTGTAAAAAGGGATAATGCCGTACCCACGGAGTATTCACTTTTCCAGAATCACCCGAATCCTTTTAATCCTTCGACAACCCTCAGCTACGCCCTGCCCCTTGAGAGCAACGTAAAGCTAACGGTCTATAATTCAATTGGCCAGGTGGTTGCTGAGATCATAAATGAAATCCAGGCCCCGGGCACCTATCACCTGAGTTTTCAGGCTTCAGACCTGCCCTCGGGACTCTATTTTTATTCCATTATAGCCCAGCCTACCCAGCAGGGCACGCAGGAATTCAGGAAGGTAAGAAAAATGATGCTGATCAAATAATAGCTGCTAAACACCTCCCCGGGAGCTGACTGCATCCCAGGGAGGTGTTTTTATAAACAGCTTAAAAACCTGAATCCGGGTTTATTTTATGCTCTAAATACACTATTCATCATTCCCGTATGCATTTCCCTTACATTTAATGCTGCCAAAAACCACTGTTTTTCCCCATTCAATACCCCAAGCACAAAAATATTTTCAGGTTTGGAATTCCAGACCTCATATCTTTGTTATTATTAATGAAAGGGTTAATTGAAATTAACAATTAACAAAAAACAGATATTCCGGGTTTTTTAAGTTCAGTTTCCCTGGAAGTTAATAAAAATTCTAAAAAAAGAGCGAAAGCGAGAAAATAAATTGGTATACGAAGTTTTGATCTTAGATAATTTTACATGGCAGGGATTTAAAGGTAAGCTGTATTTTACCAGATACAACGACTTAAATCCGGCTTTGGTATATAAAGCTTCAGATGAAACCCCTATCATCACGTGTACTGACAACATTCCTGATTTTTACAGGGAATATCCATTTGGTGAAAACAGGCTTGTGGTCATCAGAAAAGAATACAAGGGAATTGCAGAAGCATTGCATGAGGCAGGGATAATTGCAGAACCGGTTTTCACGATTTCAGGCGATGGCGGTGATGATTCAGTATGTGAACTGACCGATCAGGTGGTGGACCTGCTTAAAGCATACGGTGAATATTACGTCTGAGACCAGGCTCCCGCCGTCCGTTTCCGTTATTTCTGGCACCCGCCTATACTGGCATCCGTCTGATAAATGATCTTAACATTGACTACGTACTATACTGATATTATTTGATCCCCTGCATGCCTCATATTACAATATAGATATGGAGCAGGCAGGAGATTGAATACCCCTTCTTTCCAGATACCCGTACCTTGATACCTATTGCTCAATCCAGTCCTTCAGGAATTCCTGATAGTTTTTTGGCATAAACTCAACAAATACGTACTCAGCCAGTCCTTTCTTCTGATACGGATCATTCTTAAAAAATTCGGCGATCTTTTCCATTGATTCGCTCTTTGCTATCACAATACCGCCCGTCCTGGGCACCTGGGGTCCCGACAGCAGAATAAATCCCTCGTCATATCCCCCTTTCAGAAAGCTCCTGTGTTCAAGAGTGGTTTCTTCTATTTTCTCTATTGGAGCCTTATAAACAATTTCACAGACAAAATATTTCATTGTTTCCCTTTTATTTGAGTACACTAAACATAAAAATATTCGGTTCCTATAACAAGAGATTTTGCGGATTTTTCTGTATGTTATAAGATATCACTTTAAATTACGGGAAGTATTTTTCAGGATGCAGAAGAAGGAAACTCTCAACTCGCTTTTAAAGAAAATATTCACGCACTATGCTTTTGGAGAAATAAAGATCCTGCTCAGCATATTGTTCATGATAGCCGGATTGTTAATGTTTCTGCTCCTGGCAGGTGCCGTATTGGCCGGAGGTACAAATCGCCTGGATGAATTCCTGCTATTAAGCCTGAGACAGCCGGGAAGTTATACCAGACCCCGGGGTCCCTATGCACTCATTGGCATCATGAGGGATATCACATCCCTCGGGGGTGCGACCGTAATAGTTCTGTTTTCAGTAATAACAATAATATACCTGCTGCTTCAAAAGAAAAGGCGCTCTGCAATGCTGGTGCTGCTGGCAACTTTAGGGGGAGGACTGCTGGAAAACCTCTTAAAGCTCTTAATAGCACGCCAGAGGCCTGCATTGGCATTCCAGCTCATGCCAGAATACTCACACAGCTTTCCCAGCGGACATTCGATGATGTCTGCTGTCATATATCTGTCCATTGCCGTGCTGATTGCCCGCATTCAGAAAAACCGCAATGTAAGAATTTACGTGGTTATTACGGGCATATTCATGACCTTTATAATTGGTATCAGCCGTGTATATCTGGGGGTCCATTACCCTACGGACGTCCTGGCCGGATGGGCCCTGGGACTGGCATGGGCCTCCTTTGTCTGGTTTGTTTCCTGGTATATGGAATATAAAGGCAAGAGTGACGAAACAAGTGAACAGTAGGAGAAACTCCTACAAATCTTTCAGATATATACCTATTTGCCTCCGTGCTTTCTGATGTTATTTTTAACAAACGAATTAAGCATGATAATAAAAAATATACCAAGGATCTTTTGAGGAAAAATCAGAAGAAAGGCAAAGAGGTTCCATTATGATAAACCAACACACTACAAAAGCAAATATGTATGAGCCGTTACCGCTGTTTGATAAAAATGCTTTGGGTGCTTCCAGATATCAGAGGTTGATGGAAGAAGTTAAGAACAAAGAACATAAAGCATTAACCGGCGTTCTGGAGAAATCGATTCAGACTTCGAATGCAAAAGACGATTTGATCTTTGCCCTTGTGCGTGTAGCTTCAGTTTTATACCTTTACGGAATTGAGGACGCAGATCCCAAAGGCAGGTGCAGAAATAGCGTAAGTTACTTTGTAAGACTAAAACATAATGAGCTTCTAACCAATGCCACCGAGATAATAAGGACTGCAAAAGAGAACAGCCGCCAACTGAAAAAATCCGGGGTCAATGCCTCTGTGCTCAGTGACCTGCAGTTAAAACTGGAAAAATTCAGGAATTCCCTCGAAAGCAAGGTGCTAAATTTTTGCTGAAAAAGCATCCGGTTCAGTCCGGCCCCCACAATGGGTGAGCCGGAACTGCCGGGATTTGGAGTTGAGTTGTTAGTAAAAATAAAAATATCTTTGCAGCTTTAGTTCAGCGATGCATTTTTATTTATTATATACAAGCATACCTGTCTGGCACCTTCACTGGTATAGTTAAATTTGCTGGTAAGATTCTTTACCAGAAACACCACGTCTTCCTTTACTCTGGAATCAAACTTCTCAAATTTATCAGTCCCATAATCCTTAATGGCATTTTCGTAGGCCGTATATTTCAAAAACGGCTCAAAAATATTCTCACGCAGATTGTTCATATAAATGGAATAGAGCTCCTTATAGATGTGAGTATCTGTTATATCTCTTTCTTCTCCTACCATCTCCTGCAGCGTAATCGTAAACCTGGAGGCAATCTCGGAACGGAAGTTCCTGCGCGATTCCATGCTTATTTTTCTCTTGAACAGGTTCTGCTCTATTAATTCAAAGAAAGCCTCTCCAATTTCAACTGTTTCGTTGGTATAAGGGCAGAATTGTTTCTCACCTATATCGTAATTCGACGCAAACAGATAATTCTGTATATCCTGACTGACTCTTTTCTCATTATGATTAAAGAGCGATTCCTTGATTTCTTCCATGACACTGTAATCATAGAGCCTTATAATTGAATCGATAAAACCCCTTGGGATGATTTCCCTTCTGTCTACTTGTTTCAGGAAGAAATTCTTTACGTCATCCATGGTGATCAGTTTTTCACCTTTGCCGTTTTTTACCTTTTTCCTGTATACGTTGTAAAAGTCGTTAAAAATATTGATGGATTCCCGGCCCGAGAAGCCTTCGCGGCCTTCTTTTTCCGATTCGCTGAAGATCTTTCTTCTCATCTGCTTATCGAAGGTCTTGCGGTCATCATCTGAAAGCCAGCCGGGTATTAAATTGGAATACAGGCTCATCTTCAGCAGCAGCAGGTCGTCATCGCAGTATTTCTCATATTTCCTGGGATGCTGTATCCACTCCTTGACTGCTTCTGACTCGGGGTTTAGCCTGGAACTGATGATGATTTTAGCAAAGTTTTCCAGCACGCCGGGCAGAAAATGCCTGCTCACTTTTTTACCCATCGACTGGTAATATGTTTTTACCTCTTCGGTATAGTTCAGTATATAGTTGACATTGATTTCCGTAATACGGTCTGTAAATGAATTAATGTCCCTGATCTTTTCCTTGTCCTCAGGATTCATTACGGCAATAAACAGCGATTTTACGTACTCCTCATGGTCCTCAATTTTATGAACACCCTCACTGATGATGCCATGCAGGTCAACCAGCCTTGTTTCATTGTGCCCTTTGACATCCATGAGAGCAAACACGCCGTTATTGGTCTTTGCATAGCGCGAAAATATGTACTGAATGATATTGCTGTCCTTAAAGATGCCGCTCAGTTCTTTCTGTATTACCTCATTGGTAAGCACGAACTGTTTTGAAGGTGGGTCACCCGGGTTAAATACGCTGATTCCCTCGCCCAGTCTGCGGTTAAAATAATAGCGCCGCACGTATAACATATTAAATATGTCCTGGGGGGAGCCCAGCTTCTTTGCAAGTGTATCATATATTGAGCTGCAGATTGTACAGGGTTTTTCCTTGAGGACCCATTCATATTCTTTTTTGTTGAAAATGGCGGACCTTTCCTCCTCAGGGATCAGCTCCTCCAACACCTCCTGGCGGTAAGCCTTCGGGATCATGAGTATGGGATGGTCGTGACTGGGACAAGGGATTTCCAGAATCCCCGTCGTTATACCATTGCTAAGCCTGGAACTATCCAGCCTCCAGACCACTTCATAGTTTTGTCCTTCTGTTGTATGGCTGTATTCCTCGAATCTCTGCAGCAGATTATTGAGGAAGGTACTCTTTCCGCTGCCCGGAGGACCTATAAAAATATAGATTTTGTTCTGCTGTGTGCCTTCATTGAAGGAATCAGCCAGGCGCACGAGTCTGTTGGCCAGGGGCAGATCCGAAAAAAACGGAGTATCTGTCTGCTCGACGAACAGTTTGTCACACTGAATAGTCTTATAGTTTATGCTTTCAGGATCATTGGTAAAATCTTCCTCTTCCTGAATATAGTGGAATATCATATCATGGAACATCTGGAAGATATTTCTGAAAATCTTTTCCGGCTGTGAAGCCACTTTTTCAAGGAACTGAGAAAACGTTAAAACCGTCCCCTTGTCCTCATGTTTAAGTTTTTTATCCAGAAGTGCCATTACATTTGCAACCTCTTTACTTGCCTTAGGTGCCATCTTATCCCAAACCTTTTCAATCTAAACTTTTCAAAAAATATAGTCAGTATTTATAAATCCTTAAATATATGCTGAGGCATCAGCCTGGACCCTTTCTTTGCTGATCTTCCGGTCCTTCATCGTATAAACGACCCTCTGAAAAACAGGCTTCATTTCACTACTATCCCTGCCTGAAGATTTTCTCATTGCCTCCATGTCCAGCTCCGTTGTTTCAAGCTTTACGGGTCCTCCCCATAGGTATTCTATTCCCATTAAAGTATTGGGTATATACTCCCTGTAGAGCTCCTGTCCCTCAAACTCGTGGTTCAGGTACAGAGTATTGTCTGATTCCCTGCGGAAGGTTACATAGGGCGGGTGGTACAGACTTTCAAACAGCATCTGCTTATAGTTTTTCGCCTTGCGGCTCTTTATATAATACTCCCTGGTATTGCGTTGAGGGTTTATCCTTTCATCCACGACCATAAGCTTGTGCTTATCAACAAAATCCTGATCGACGAATGTATTGAAGAAAGTAAAGTCGCAGTAGTTCTCGCGCACATGGAATATAAAATCGCGCCCGCTCATTGACCTGTTGTCAAAGCGGTTCCTTTCCTCGCGGTTACTGATCTTGCGGAAGTCATAGGATATCCTTCCCTTGTCTGCCATCTCTTCAATATACATAAAGAGTCTCCAGCCTATGGCATAAGGATTCAATCCCACCTTACTCAGAGCAGTTACTCCCGCATTTATCTTGGCGAATGCAATTTCGTGACCTTTTATCCTGTCATCATCCAGGAACAATTTTTCATGCCAGTAGCTCGCCCAGCCCTCATTCATGGTTTTGGTTCTGATCATGGGGGCAAAATAAAGCGAAGTTTCCCTTACTATCTCAATAATGGATTTCATCCACTTATTGTCCGTATGGTTGAGTATGCTGCTCTCATGCAGCAGAAACTGCATCAGATCCTGGCTGTCCCTGGAAGGATTTTGTTCTTTTTCCTTGTTAAATATATTGTCAAACTCAGGATATTTCTGCCTTACGCGCGCAAGGAAAACGTCTTCGTGCTCTTTTTCCTCCAGTTGTGAATCCTTGTTATACCGCTCCACCTCTTCAAGGAACTCGTGCAATCCGGCCTTTTTAATTCCCTGCAGGAACCGGCTGAAATAGAATTCCACCTTTTCGGGAAACTGGAACTGACTCTCGTCCTCCCTGTTTGTATAGGATTCATGAAAGCCCACCAGGTTATCAATTCCCCTGGCGAACTCTATTATATAATCGACCTGGCGTTTCTTTGCAGCCCTCAGCCTGGCAATAATTCTTTTATCGGTCAGGGCTTTTTCCTTAAAATCATAGTTCCACGTCTGCTCAAAGAACTTATTGTTCTGAAAGAAATCGATGTGAGCCAGCACATGATAAAAGATCATGACGTTCAGCCAGTCGGGATTATTATTGTTATAAAACGATATAACCGGGCGCGTATTTATTACTGTTTCATAGGGATTATTAGGATAATATTCATATTCGCCCTTACCCCGCAGGACCTGAATATCCTGCACCCAATAATCATATAAGGTAGGAATCATATTCTTGGGAGACAGTTCAATCATGTCGGTATTTGTAACCATGTATTCCAGGGTCTCTTTGTCAAACTTAAGTCCCGAAGCCGCAGCCCGTTCCTTGCAGCCTTCCATTATTTTCTTTGTATGCTGATCGATTAACTTCATATCACTGTATCAATTTCTTTATGCTGTTTATAATGCGTTCTTCATTTGCCTCAGAAGCCTTCATGCTGTCCAGGCGCAGTTTGTCAGGGTATGCCTCCAGCAGTTTGGAATTTCTCAGGTATTGTTCCACAAATGTATTGTTATAGTCCGAGCCGCCACCGGCAATTGTAATACCGATCCTGCTCGAATAGGTCAGCATTTTCTTCAATTCTTCCAGGGCTTTTTCGCCCCTTGAATCCCAGTCGTCGCCATCTGTACCATGGAATATGTAGATGTTATAATCTTTGGCGAGGTTTTCCTCTTCGACAATTTTGTTGACGAGGCTGAATGCTGAGGCCACGTCGGTGCCGCCTGCTACCTGCTTGTTGTAGTATGTATAAAAATCGGGGACCTCTTCAGCTTCCGTATCGTGAACAATGAATCTGCTCTTAACCTGTCTTTTATACTGGTACACCAGCCAGCTATTAATATAAATGTGCTGTGTAACGACGACTTCGGTGGGCTTTCCGGTCATCGATCCGGAATAGTCACGCACAAAAAACACAATGGCCTGTGATTCATAGTCCCTTTCCTTTGAAAGTATCCGGTATACCCTGTCGTTAGGTGTAATCAAAAGGCTGGATGTATCCACCGGTTCTGATTCCGAAATATTTCCCAGGGCGAGATTCGTTTTAATTACCCTTTTCAGCGTTGCCTTCTTATCCAGTATCTGTCCCTGCCCGCGGTTCTTGTCCGTCAGGTCGTAGGTAAATTTTGTAAGAGAGGTTTTCTTTCCTTTTTCCCTGATATTCGGGAGTTCGAATTGTTCAGTCAGAATTCGCCCGATATCATATGCATCAGCACCCATTCCATGCTGCCCGCCTTGTCCTTGTCCGGCTCCCTGGCCGCTTCCATCCTCGGGTCTTAAGGGTTCCTCACCAATAACATCACCTTCCTCTCCTTCTCCTGTACCGCCCGTACCCTGTCCTTCACCGCCTGAAGCCTCACCTTTCCAGTGATAGAGCTTTTCTTCGGAAATGGTTGGAATGATGATAGTCCTGTCGTTTCCGCCTTTAATTGGTTTAACGAGTTTTCCTAACTTTACCTTTCTTGGAAAACCGTCCTTCTCCCGCTGCTTGTCACGCTCAAGGAGCTTATCAAGTGCATAAAGCCGGGCGGTCTGCCCGGCATTCACGCTCATCTGCAAGAGAAAAGAAACATCATTATGTCCGTACAGCCCCTGCTTCTGTGCATTACTAATTCCTTCATACGGGGCTTCCGGCTGGATGCCATGATCTCCCTTATGCGCCATTTCCACATTGATAAGCTTTAGCTGCCCCCCGGAAAGGCCCTGCTTTTTCAGCTTTTCAATCAACGCCTGATGTTTATTACTTTTCATAGCTTTAATTCCCTGCTCTTCTGTAAGACTTTTCTATTTCGTTTTCATCGTTTCACATACACACAGATATCCGGTCAAACAATATTATACAGGCTGCCTCATCAGGTCTGGTGATCCTGTGTACAGAAGAATTCTATGGTTTTCTGGGCACAAGTATAGCAGTATCCCAGCTTATTGATCATGGTTGAAACAATCCTGTTATACAGGCGCTCATTGTCCTCATTGGTCCTGTTGGCAAGAGCTCCGACCAAACCTCCTGCCGAGGCAATATCGGAATTAAGCCTGGTATCGGTTACAGCCTTGACAAGATCGACATTGTCCATGAAATCATAATTCTTATCCGTCTGCAGTCTCTGGGCATAGATCTTTCTGATCTGTCCGCGGAAGGATTCTTTCTGCTCCCTGGTCTTCATTTCCAGCTCATTTTCAACTGCATTTACAAAGCGCTCGTCAATTTTTATTGGCTGCATCTTGCTGGTCTGAGGATCCCTGTAAGTGATTATTTTATCCGTTCCCAGATCCGAGCGTCCCATTCCAACTATCATATTGACGTACATCAGCACGTCTTTTTTGATTGCCGTAGGCTCATCCATAAAGGCGTTGAACATTTCCGTTCTGATGCGCTTGCGGTAGAGGCTCTTTGCAATTTTCAGGTCCTCAAAGTATTTTGAACGTTCGTTGGTGTCCTGTATATAATCAAGTATCACCTCTTCGGTCGCCTTAAAGGCGTCCTCACCGAACATGCATTTGCCTTCGTTGGTCTCGGAATATCCTCTCTGCGTATTTATCATTCTGGCCAGATCGCGCTGTCCCAGGCCCTTCTGCCCAAAACGTTTGGTAATATCGGGTTCATGCTCCAGGTCCTCAACAATTTCAGCCAGGGCTTTCACGCTCTTTTCGCCCGCGACTTCACCTGCTGCAAGCTTCATCATTTCGACAGGAGTAAGCTTGTCATCCGCTCTTGGCAGTCTGCTGAGCGTAACAGTTGTCGACATGACATATATCAGGTTCGGATCTATGTGCAGTTTTTCACCCGAGAAGGTGGTCTTATCGCTGCTGCCCAGTGCATAGCGGGTCAGGTTTTGCTGCAGTTTATAATCCGTGTTATGGGCTACATAGCAGAACTTGCAACGGTCAATTATAGGTTTTTCCTCGCCGTTTGTCCTGTAGTTCTGAACATCCGAGTTATTGCTTGTGGCAATGATAAATGTATCGATGGGCCACTTAAAGGCGTCAATTTCAATCACCCGGTTCTGTACCACACCCAGGTAGATTTTCATCAGATCGGTCTTGTTTTTGAAGATTTCGTCTGCAAAGTGAATTCCGCCGCCGCCAACACGCGCAAGTGCACCCCTTCTGAGGTCAAAACGGTAAGGATTGTTTGTATTGGTTATATGCAGCAGCCTTTGTATGCTCTCCTCACCCACCAGATCAACACCCGAACTGGTGATTTTGTCCTTGGCCGGATATTTACCCGTAATGGTGCCCATGGTCTCGCTGATTGGCACCTGAACAATTTCTATGCACTCTTTTACGCGTTCAATGTCTTCGTCAAAGTAAGACTTCAGGTCGTTCAGTATGAACTCACTGTCGGCACCAAGTGGTCTGAAATTCTTATAATAATTCTCAACCTCGCTGGTACTGAAACCCTTGCTTAAAAGCATTTCCATGCTTTCTTCCTTGTTGCAGTACAGGTTCATTGCCAGTATGACGGGGTCCTCATATGTCTGTGATTCAATTTCCCTGATGTTTCCGTAGCCTTCCATCTCTTTCGGTATCCTGAACCTGAAGGTATATTTGCGATTTTCAGGGACATTAACAAAATCGCGGTACATGGCCGATAAATAATCCACAAAATAGGTTTTTCCGTTGCCAGGCTCACCAACCAGAACGAATGCCATTTCCTTGCTTTCACCTTCCTCAGCTGCATCTTTAATAAAGGCTATAAATTTGTTCAATACATCGAACATCCCAATAATGTGCTTCTTTCCGGTCCTGAACTTTAAAAAATCGTAGGTATTCTTTCCGTTTACCACAATCGGCTGTATCTGTTTAGGATCATCAAACAGCATCCTGGCAATCGATTCAAAAACATTTTCAAATCTATGCTGTCCCCCTTTTAATTCATCCAGATACAAATCAAGATTTTGAATACGTGCTCGCATTTACTCAACTCCAATTCATTTTTACTTCAAACTGTCTACTTATCTTCTGCTTATTGCTATCTCTGCGTTTTTGGAATATTCGGATTAATTGGGAATTAGTTTATAGGCCTTTTAGTCCATATTTTTATCCACTTCCCCCGGAATACGCCCCGCACGCATTTATGCTTGCCCTATTAGCGGTGCAAATGGAGCCGGTCAGAATGGATTTTCAGGAAAAACGATGAAATGGCGGATATTTTACTGTTTAGCTATTATGGTATTCTGCTGATTAACAGGTACAGATTGGCAATTACGGAGAATTGTATCTCTTTTTATTTGCTGTGGCAAAATTTTTGCCCTCAAGTTTGATCTGATAACAGCGTGACCCATACCCTCTTCCCTCCTTTTAGGATAAGTTTTTACTCTTTATTAGGGCAGCCCAATTATTGTATATTATAGTTATAATATGAATCGGACGGCATATATTATTTTACTCATGCCATCAAATTCATCTGGATAACATACAGATTTACCGGGTAGTTCCGGATCGTTGTATAATTAAGAATAACGCAGTGGAATTATCTGAATGGTTACAGCATCGTGCTGAATTATTAAAACATTAAAGTGGCTCTATGGATTAAGGAAAATTTTATATGAATAATCAAATAGCCGTTCCCCCGGTGGAAATATTGCTAGTAGAAGATAACAATGGGGATATTGTTCTCATTAAGGAGGCTCTCTTTGAAGGGAAGATCCATAACAACCTGAGCGTTACAAAGAACGGCATTGAAGCCCTCGAATTTTTGCGCCGTAGCGGAAAATATAAGGACGCACCGGTCCCGGATTTAATACTGCTTGACATGAATCTGCCCAAAAAGAATGGCAAGGAGGTGCTGGCCGAGATAAAAGCAGACGAAAAGCTGAAGGTAATACCCGTCGTAATACTTACTTCCTCACAGGCTGAACAGGACGTAATTACAAGCTATAAACTAAACGCCAATTGTTATATAACAAAACCCGTGGATTTCGAACATTTTATCGATGTAATCAATTCAATTGAAAATTTTTGGTTTTCAATTGTAAAGCTCCCTAGTATGGGAAAGTAATGGACAAAGAATATATTAAATTACTCATTATTGAGGATAATCCTGGTGATGCCGCCCTGATTGAGGATATGATTGGCGAAATTGAAGAAGTTAATATTGAAATTGAACACGTCACCAGGCTTTCCAAAGGACTGGAACGCCTGAAGCAGAACAGCATCAGCGCTGTACTGCTGGATCTCGGGCTCCCCGACAGCTTCGGCATTGATACCTTTTACAAGGTACACGAACAGACTGCCGGAGTGCCTATAGTTGTCATGACGGGTCTAAACGATAAACAGGTAGCCGTTAAAGCCATTCAGGCAGGAGCACAGGATTATCTGGTAAAGGGGAAAATAGATGCCGGCCTGCTGGAACACTCGCTGCGCTATGCAATTGAAAGAAAACGCATCGAAGAGGCCCTGCTTGAGAGGGAATCGCAGTTAAAAGCTACGTTTGAACAGGCAGCCGTTGGCATTGCACACGTTGCACTGGACGGCAGATGGGTCAAGGTAAACCAGAGAATATGCGATATTACCGGATACTCACCCGAAGAAATGCTCAGCCTGGATTTTCAGAGCATGACTTTTCCGGAGGACCTGCCCCCCGATCTGGAGAATATAAAGAAAATTATCGAAGGTGAGATAAGAACCTACTCCATGGAAAAACGCTACATCCGCAGGGATGGCGCGGTAATATGGACGGACCTCACGGTTTCACTTGTCCGCGATGCGAGCGGAACGCCTAAATATTTTATATCCATAATTGAGGACATCGACGAACGCAAAAAAGCCGAAGAACAGATCCGCAGGTATGCCGAGGAACTGCGCCTTAATAAGGAAGCTCTCGAGAATAATGCAAAGGAACTGGCCTCATTAAACAAGAACCTGCATGAACTGAATGCCAGCAAGGATAAATTCTTCTCTATTGTTGCACATGACCTGCGAAGCCCTTTTTCGGCACTGCTTGGCTTTACCGAATATCTGAGCCATAATATTGATGAGCTGAGCAAGGAAGAGGTGAGGGACTTCTCCCACCGCATTTATAATTCCCTGAAAAGGGTCTTCAAGCTTATAGAGAATCTGCTGCAGTGGTCCTCACTTCAGTCGGGCAGAATGGAGTTCTCTCCGGCCAGTTTCTGCCTTAACGTCATGATAAGGGATATCCTTGACATCTATCAGGTTAATGCCGCCAGAAAAAGAATTAACCTGAATTACGAATTTTCCGAGGAGTTTAACGTGTTTGCGGACCGAAATATGATCAATACGGTCATTAGAAACCTGCTTTCCAACGCCATAAAATTTACCCCCCAGCATGGAAGAGTAGTGGTCAGGCAATACAGCAGCACCCCGGAGGAGGTTATAGTTGAGGTCTCGGATACGGGTATGGGAATTGAACAAGGAGAGATAAAAAGGCTGTTCAAAATTGATGAAAATGTTATAAAGGAAGGAACAGACAAAGAGAAGGGCACAGGACTCGGCCTGATATTGTGCAAGGACTTCGTGGAAAGAAACAGTGGGAGGATCTGGGTGGAAAGTGAGCCGGGAAATGGGAGCACATTTAAGTTTACGCTGAGAAAAGGCTCTTAGTTAAGAGCCTTCTCCGCTTCAGATGTTCCGGAAAGAACCGCTGAATGTTACCATACGAACTTTCTGTTAATTTTTACTTCTTTTGGGGGAAATGTCCCATAAAATAAGACGGAAATGGCTTAATTTGCTAATTTATGTCCTTTTTTATGCATTAGAGGACCGTCATTAATAACTTCAGCCGTTTCATTTCAGGCTACATAAACGATAGATCAGATTAGATTACTTTTAGAAGTAAATCAATAGATTTGCACGATCGTTTGTGCAAATCCTGAGAAAAACTAATTTTTGTCCTGAATTTATCGGGTATTTTTTTCAGGAACCATTATTAAATGTTTCCGGCCCTGGGCCCCGGTACCGGGTCTGGCGGGGGAGCACCTGGTCCCGGCTCGGGATAGGGCCGCGGATCGGGCACCGTCTCAGGGGCTGGAGGCTCGGGTGTTGGCTGCGGGTCCGGAACTGTTCCCGGAAGCGGGGGCTCCGGTGTAGGCTGCGGCTCCGGTATCTGCGCCAGTTTATCCCCGGATGGCATGCTCCTGTATGCGTTATCTTCCTCGTATGTCTTCATTTTCACTCCCTGGGATGTTTGTGTTGACACTCTTAATATTCCAATATTTTCTCCAATTAGCAATTCATATATATGGAATTCCTGACAATCGGCACCCACAGGGCTTTATACCGTGCAAGCCTGGTTTTGGGGAATTTTTAATGCACTAATCATTGCCTTGCTACAGAACAGGTTTTTGTGATATAATATATTAATGCAACGGATGCAGTCCGCATCCGCCGGACTATATATAATTCCAGGCCAATTGATTATGGAAATGCCGGGCGGGAGGCCAGATATGAATACCGATTAATTGTTGTCTTGCTATAACAGGTCAGATATGAAAATCAGAAAACACTGTACATACATATTTTTGATCCGCAGGAATTCCGCACCAGGAGATGAGATACAGGAGCTTGCGGGTTACTTCAGGATGCTCAACTCACTGGGCTGCGAGGTGCTGGTTGTGGACTCCTCGCCGCTGGATGTATTTGCCGGCTTTGAGGGGGCCTGGTATTACCTTTGCAGGCATGTAAAAGTGGATTCGCGCTTTCATTACCTGAGCGATAAACTGAACAGCATATGCACAGGCGCAGACCTGGCAACGTGCGAAAAGATCATAGTTGCAGAAGATGACGTGCGCTATTCGCCTGCCGACATACTGAGAATGTGCGAGATGCTGGAGGACTTCGACCTGGTACGCCCGCAGAACTATATTTCACCCCTGCAGTGGTGGAGCCGCATGGAATCAGTACACACGCTCATGAACCGCGCAGTATTTCCGGGCGGCGATTATTCCAATACACTGGCATTCCTGAATACTGCATTTAAGAAACACTGCCACTTCGGCAAAAGCAGCTATTATGATTCCGACGACATTATTATGCAGTTCGCCCTGAGAAGGGCAAAGATCTGCTACGCGCTGGATTTTCTCATTCTGAAAAAGTCACCTTCCCTTTCCTGCTGGCGCGACCAGATGTTCCAGAACATATTCGATAACTTTGACTTTAGCCTAAGAACGGTCTTATTGCTGCTGCTAATCCCAGTTGGCATATTACTGGCGCTGTTTGCGGGTCCTAAAACGGCACTCATATACTCAACCGCCGTAATACTAAGCTCCATAACCGTCGCCTTTATGGGACGCCACAGGGGAGGCCGCCAGTTTTATCCGATCGGCCTGCTGGTCTATGCGCCGCTCTGGCTGCTGGACGTTGTCATTAATAACTACAGGGCGTTGTACTGGATCTTAAGCCCGGGAAAATATTCCTCGCTCAGGCGCGTACTTAAAAAACGCAGCAAGCGCCCGCACATAAGAATATCCAGCACGATCAAACTCTATGAAGGCAACAGAAAAAACTGATATGCACAATGTTCACGTAACAAATGAAATAGGACCAACTATTAACCTTACGGAAGTATTATGGATTACCAGCCAATCGAGAACTATGGGGTAATAGGGGACCTGAATACCATTGCACTGGCGGGCCTCAACGGCTCAATCGATTTCCTCTGCTTTCCCAATTTCGATTCCCCCAGCGTTTTTGCATCCCTGCTTGACGCAAATAACGGCGGATGCTTCAGGATATGCCCTATACGCAACGACATAAAGAATAAACAACTCTACATTCCTGATACCAACGTCCTGCTCACACGCTTCCTCTCACGCGAGGGGGTAGGCGAAATAACGGACTTTATGCTGGTCGAGGAGCTCTTTAAGGGCCACCTCCTCATCCGCAGGATAACTACCGTCAGGGGAGAACTCACATACAGGATGAACTGCAGCCCCCGCTTCAATTATGCCCGGTCTGACCACAGCAGCGATATCCACAAAAACGTAATAACCTTCAAAAGCAAGGGGCATGACGCCACAACTATGAAGCTCCTTAGCAGCATACCGATTGAATTGAAAAACGGCGATGCATACGCGGAATTCAGGCTCAAAAGCGGGGAGACCGCCGACTTCATACTGGAATATATTACAGAAAACAGCCCGGAGATCGGAGATATCAGCTCATTCGTTACACACAACCTCTACGAGACGATGAACTACTGGAAAAGATGGGTAGAGGACTCAAAATATACCGGGCGCTGGCAGGAAATAGTCAACCGCTCGGCCCTGGTACTGAAGCTCATGACCTCCTGCAGGTACGGCTCTCTCGTGGCTTCCCCTACATTCAGCCTGCCCGAATTTATAGGGGGCGACAGGAACTGGGACTACCGCTATACCTGGATACGCGACGCATCATTTACCGTTTACACGCTGATTAACCTCGGCTATACAAAGGAAGCCGGGGCATTCATGAAATGGGTGGAGAAGGAATGCCAGGATATCGGCAAGGCTGGATACCTGGGACTCATGCATACGATCAGCGGCGAGAATACGCCGGACGAGAAAATACTAAACAATATGGAAGGATACAAAAAATCCTCACCCGTCAGAATAGGCAACGAGGCCTATAAACAGGTGCAGCTGGATATATACGGCGAACTGATGGACGCTGTCTATCTGTACAATAAATACGGGGAGCCCATTTCCTACGAGTTCTGGAACAACCTGGTCAACCAGATCAACTGGCTCTGCGATAACTGGCACCAGAAGGATGAAGGCATATGGGAGGTAAGGGGAGGCAAAAGGCATTTCCTGTATTCCAGACTCATGTGCTGGGTCGCAATTGACCGCGCAATTAAGCTCGCCATGGCCCGCTCCTTCCCACTGCAGGAAAGATGGGTTAAGGAAAGGGACACCATATTTAAGTCAATATTTACGGACTTCTGGGATGATAAGCTCAAAGCATTCGTTCAGTACAAGGGAGCCGATACGGTTGACGCGGCAGCCCTGCTCATGCCGCTCATGAGATTTATAAGTCCCAAGGACCCGATGTGGGTTTCCACACTTCGTGAGATCGAGAAAGAACTGGTCTCCGATTCACTAGTCTACCGCTACCGCCATAAGGAAGCCGCCATTGACGGCCTGAAGAGCGGCGAAGGCACATTCTCAATGTGCACATTCTGGTACATTGAATGCCTCTCGCGCTCGGGCGACCTGCAGAAGGCCAGGCTATACTTCGAAAAAATGATAGGATATGCCAACCACCTGGGACTTTATTCCGAACAGCTGGGATTTCAGGGCGAACACCTGGGCAATTTTCCGCAGGCATTTACACACCTGGGACTCATAAGCGCGGCTATCAACCTGGACCACCAGCTGAATGACGAGCGCAACAAGCAGAATAAAAATATCTAATAACTAAAACCCGGATTATCATGAAAGCAATAGCAATTACACCAGGCAAAGGGAACCCGCACCTGATAGATATACCCGAGCCGCAGATCATGAGCCCGTACCAGATCAAACTGCAGGTACTCCAGGTGGGCATCTGCGGCACCGACCGCGAGGAGGCCGCCGGCGGAAGGGCGGATGCACCCGAAGGGAAGAACAGGTTAGTCATAGGCCACGAAATGTTCGGCCGCGTGGTGGAAACCGGCACCTCGGTTACCGAGGTAAAGGAGGGAGACTATGCCATTTTTATCGTGCGCAGGGGCTGCGGACAGTGCTACCCTTGCCTGAACGGGAGAAGCGATATGTGCTATACGGGCAAGTATACCGAACGCGGAATCAGGAAACTGGACGGCTATCAGGCCGAGTATGTTGTTGACAACGAGGAGTATATCCTAAGGATACCCGATGAAATTGCGCACATAGGCGTGCTTACAGAACCCATGTCAGTGGTTGAAAAGGCAATCGACGAGTCCCTGCTCCTGCAGATATCCCGCCTGCCCGGAATGGAGGTATCCACGTGGCTTAAGGGAAAGCAGGCTCTGGTTGCGGGCCTTGGGCCAATCGGACTCCTGGCAGCAGTAATACTGAAGCTCAGGGGGGCAAACGTGCTGGGACTTGATATTGTGGATGAAAATTCACAAAGACCTAAACTGCTGAAGGAGATTGGCGGCAGATACATCAATGGCACAAAAGTGCAGACTACTAAAATTGACGATGAATACGGAAAGATGGATATCATTGTTGAAGCTACCGGCATAGCAAAACTCGAATTCGAGCTGCTGGATGCCCTGGGCATAAACGGCATTTACGTCCTTACCGGCATACCCTCAGGCGAGCGCCCGGTTACAATACTGGGCAACGACATCATGCGCAAGATGGTGCTCATGAACCACCTGCTTTTGGGCAGCGTAAATGCGAGCCTGCACCACTACCAGCTGGCAATCGGGGATCTGGCAAAGGCAAACGAGCAGTGGGGAAGCACTATAAGCAGTCTGATCACGCACAAATTCCGCTACACAAACTTTGAGAATGCCCTGCTAAAACATCCCTCCGATGAGATTAAATCCGTCATCGTCTGGAATGAATAGCTTTGTACTGCGGACTGCCGTGCCCCCGGCCAGGAATCATGACGGTCCGCAGTGTTATTAAGGTCTTTTCAGATAAGCGAGCAGCTGCGAAAGGCTTTTATTCCCGAACCGGGACCTTACGCTCAGGAACCCTTGTCCATACTCGTCACTGCTGTCGCTTTCGAGCTGCCTTATTATCTGCTGCGCCTCAGAGGAATTAACAGATTTCAGGTATAGATAGGATATGTAATTGCAGCTCCCCTCCCTTATTTCATCCGGGTGGTCATCTCCTGTATTATCGTTCATCCACACGTGCATCAGCTCGTGAGCTATTACAGATTCAATATTCGTTGCCGGCACTCCGTTAAGGACGCTGATGACGTGCTTTTTCACTGTTTTGGTGGGCCTGTCGTTAACATAGGAGGTCTGCGAGCTTGTGTTGCAGATGCCGCGCATATGCTCGTCGTACCTGCCGCCGGCCACCTTCTTCAGTTCCCTTCTGTCCACTCCCCTTACAACAATGGAGTTTTCATTGAAGCTTAAGCCGAAGCCCCTCAGCTTCTGAATCACCTTCCTGTACAGGTTGTTAATGCGGACGTTATCGAAAACTGCGTTTTCATTACACAGGCTGCAGATATTTCTGCCGTCGGAATATATCTTCCCTCCATGCGTGATGCGCTCGCAGATAACCCTGTTGCAGTTATCGCATTTGGCCATCTCGCGGCTGTGGTAGGAATGATACCTGTTATCAAAGGCGTCAACAATATATTCTGCTTCCAGCGGCTTTCCGCACACGGCGCACTTTGGCAGTATATGATTCTCATAGCAATCCGGGTGATATTTTTTCCCCGCGATCGTCATGTATTCATCCTTAATGAGTTTTTTGCAGTATCCGCAGACAAGACCCTCGCGTACAGCATAACAGTCAGGGTGGTAAAACCTCTCATCCTTTTCCACAAAAGCTCCGGTTATGACCCTCCTGCACTTAAAGCAGATGAAGTGCCTGGGGTGAAAATGCTTTCCACCGGCCTCGATATACCTGCCCGTGATCTTTTTCCCGCAGTAATCGCAGTCTTCTGCCTCCTGTGCAAAAGAATTTGTATGAGAAAACAGGATCAGCAGCAGCAGGAAGGAGGAAATATATTTTAAATCTCGTTTTAATCGAATCATATCCCAAACTATTTTTTTCAAAAACCCTGCAAATATTGCCAATTTTGCCGAATAAATAAACCCCCATAATTTACCCCATCCACGGCATGTATCATTGAATTGTTCCAGGGAAACATATATTTTTACTTTTGATAATATTCGTGAAAAATATATTAAGGAGGCCGGAATGAGATTCTTACTGATGCTGATCGGCTGGTGTGTGCTGCTTTTCTTCTGCTGGCCGCTTGCACTGGTAATTGCGCTGCTTACGCCCATAATATGGCTGATAGCGCTGCCTTTCCGCCTGGCGGGAGTCTTTATCGATGCCGCATTCGCACTGATTAAAACCCTGCTGTTTCTGCCCGCGCGCATTTTCGGATACCGGGACAGGTAAAAGGGTACTCAGCCAATGAGAGCGCACCCTCAATGATGCTGCAGGAGGCTTTAACTTACAACCTCTTCCATTTTATAAACCGGGAGCGTAAAGGTAAAGTTTGTGCCTTTACCGGGGTGGCTTAAAACAGTTACGGATCCTCCGTTCTTGCTTATCAGTTCACGGCAGAGGATCAGACCCAGACCCGAACCCGTCTCGCCCCTGGTTCCCTTAGCACTGTAGGCTGAATCAATCCTGAATATCTTTTCCATCGTTTCCTCATCCATTCCGATGCCCGTATCTTTGACGCACATTTCCACAAACCTCCCCTTGTCCTTTGAGCTTATTGTTATGCTGCCCCCGCTTCCGGTAAACTTGATTGCGTTGGAAACCAGGTTACGCAGCACTGTTTCCACCATGTTCTTATCCGCCAAAGCCATCGAGCTAAGGTCCACCTCATTTTTTATGCTTACCCCCTTGCTTCTGGCCGAGGTCATAAACAGATTAATAATATTCTCTGCTTCCTCGTGCATATCCACCCGTATAAATTCAGGATTCATCCTTCCGCTCTGCAGCACTGACCATGCGAGCAGGTTATTCAGCAGGCCGAATATCTTTCTTGCCGACTGGTTTATGATTCCCGCATATTCGGAGATATCCTCTCTGGAAAGCTCTTCTGAATGTTTCGCCAGGTCATCGGATAAACCGAGGAAACCGAAGAACGGACTCCTGAGATCGTGTGCAACAATTGAAAAAAACTTATCTTTTGTAGCATTGGATATTTTCAGCTCCTCATTGAGCCTGGTCAGTTCCTCATGCTGGCTGCTGATCTCGCGGTTTTTTTCCTCCAGCAGTAAATTTGTTTTTTTCTTTGCCCTGTAAGCCACAAAAATAATAACGGCAATGGCAGTCACTAGCAGAAAACCGGCGATGAGAGAATTGCGCACCGTTTTCTGAATAATATTCTCCTTCTGCAGCAGTTCAATTTCCTTATCCTTCTTTTCCGTTTTGTACTTCAGGTTCAGCGCCGTCAGCTTTTCCAGGCTGCGGGCGTTGTTAAGGCTGTCAGTATACTGGTGAAATAGCGTCAGATACTCCAGCGCATTTTTATAATCACCCATTTTCTTATACTGCGTGCTGATGTGGAAATATGACCGCGCAAGTCCGCGCAGGTCTTTTATCTCCTGCCGGATCTCCATAGCCTTCTGAAAATGCCCGAGTGCAAGCTGGTCCTTGTTCAGCACATTATAAGCTTCTCCCATACTAGTATGTGAGGCTGCAATGCCCCTTTTATCGCCCAGTTTCTCCCTTAAGTTAAGCGCCTGGTTAAAATAATAGATTGCGAGATCATACTTAAGCATCAGGCGGTACACCATCCCCAGGTTCTGATAGCATCCGGCCACCCCCATCCTCTCATTCAGCAATAATCTCATCTTAAGAGCCTGCAGCTGGTATTTCAGTGATTCATCCAGCTTCCTGAAGTCGTAATTTATGAGTCCCATCAGCTCATAGGAATTTGCCATTCCATGCCTGTCGTTAAGTTCTTCCCTGATAGCAAGGGCCTTGGCGCAATACTCGAGCGCCTTGGGATAATCCCTAAGTATATAGTGCAGTGTGGCAACAAGGCTGTATGAAACGGAAAGCTCCTTCGGGTCATGGATCTGCTCCCCGGTTTCTATTGCCTTATAATAGTGCTTCATGGCCTTGTCAAAATCACCCATATTTTCCAGCGTTCCGCCGATGGAATTATAGGATTTAATTATGTCATGCTTATTGCCCGAGGCTATCCTTACCTCGAGAGCCCGGCGCTGGTTTTCCAGGGCATCCCTGTAGTTTGCAAGGTTCAGGTACATCACGCCGATATTTGCATAGCTGTCGGCCTTCCCCTTTGTGTAGTTCAGGTTTTCCGATAATTTTAAGGCGAGCGTAGCGGTTTCAAGACCCTTCTGAGGGTCGACATTCTGGTAGTAGTCCGATAGTCTGATGAGTGCATCAATTTTTTCAATGCCTGTTTTTGAATTGGCGAGTGCCTGGAGGCTGTCTGCCTGCCTGCCGGATACCGCACCATTAAAGCACAGCAGTGCCGCAGCTATGAATGCAAGTAATTTCAGTTTCATAAGTTGTTTTCAGAAAAAGGGTTATTGAATGCCGCCCGAAAATTCAACACTAGACATAAGTATATTATCGCCAATATTCCCGTTTTCTTTAACTGAAACCGCCACTGCTGATCTCAGTCAAAACAGGGGAGGAATGGGGAGGGGATGCCGGTTTATGTATAGCCGGACTCATAATCCGGCCAATAATTTAATCGGTGTAATGGTGCTGGAGCTCGCTGCGGTATTTTGTAAAGATGCTCGACTTTGATATAAAGCCTACGTACCTGCCGTTATTTACCACGGGAAGATTCCATGCGCCGGTTTCATCGAACAACTTCATCACGTTGCACATTTCTTCGTTGTACTCCACAGTTGCCGGCACTTTATCCATCAGCTCAACAGCCGGCAGTTCTTTATATTCATCCAGCTCAAACAGTATTTCCCTGATGTTCTCAAGCTTTATAATGCCCAGCAGATTATCGCTGTTATCTATAACTGGAATAATATTCCTTTTGGAATGTGCAATTACTTCAGTGACCTCCATAATAGACGCATTGGATTTAATGGTGCTGAAATTCCTTTCAATGATCTCGTCAACGTGAAGCAGAGTGAGTATAGTTCTGTCGCGGTTGCCCGTTATCAGCTCGCCCTTACTGCCCAGCTCTTTAGTATCCATCGAGAAGGGCTCAAAATGCCTTACAATGGCATAAGCCGAGGCCGATACGATCATAAGCGGTATCATCAGTTCATAACCGCCCGTGATTTCGGCAATGAGGAATATACCCGTCAGCGGGGCATACATCACGCCGCTAAGAATGCCGGCCATGCCGACAAGCGTAAAGTTTGCCTCTGGGAGTTTAATCGGCGAAAGGAGATTAACCGATCTTGAAAAGAAGAAGCCCAGGAATGCGCCGACGAAGAGTGAAGGCGCAAAATTGCCGCCATTGCCCCCGCTTCCAAGCGTAAAGGAAGTGGCAAACACCTTAACCAGCGTAATAACGCCTATAATTGAAAGAATATACCACTGGCTGCTGCTGAACTCCATCAGAAAGCTGTTTTTTAACAACCCGTCCACGTCGCCATTGGCCAGAAGCTTAATGCTCGAATACCCCTCGCCGAACAGAGGAGGGAAGAGGAATACAAGCACGGCCAGCACCAGGCCGCCTATCAGAGCCTTTACGTACGTCCTGTTTTCCAGGGGGCGGAACAGGCTTTCGACCCTTCTGAAGGTCCTGGCATAATATAGCGAAACGAGTCCTGCCAGCAGGCCGAGCACTATATAATAGGGCACATTCATATAATTAAAGGGGGATCTGAGGCTGAAGAAAAGGAGTATTTTTTCCTGCAGCACGATTTTAGAGCATAGCGCTCCTGTTGCCGCGGCTATAATCAGCGGTATAAATGCAGAAATCGTAACCTCCGAGATCAGCACTTCGAGCGCGAACATGAGTCCTGCAATCGGAGCATCGAAAACAGCCGCAATTCCGGCCGCAGAACCGCAGGCCAGCAGCAGGGTTCTGTCGCGGTAGTCCTCCGTGTTGACACGCCCGTAATTGGAGCCTATGGCAGCACCCGTAACGACGATGGGGGCCTCGAGACCCGCGGACCCTCCGAAGCCCACGGTGAGTGCGCTCGTTACCATGTGCGAGTACATCGTGGTTTTTTCAATGAGGCTGAATTTCTTGGATATGTATAGCAGGATGTGCCCGGCGCCCTTGCCGAACTTTCCCTTCAGCACGTACTTAACAAACGTAACGGTAAGCACGATACCTATGAGCGGGAAGATAAGATAGAAGTAGCTCTGGTACATGAAATGAAAATCATTGGTCAGGCTGGACTGAATATAATGAACAGCCATCTTTAAGGTCACGGCAGCCATTCCGGCTGAAAGTCCCACCCATATGCTTGAAAAAATGATAAACTGTCTGTGGTTCAGGTGTTTTTTAACATAAAGCAGCACAAGGCTGTACAGTCTGTATAATCTGGAAAATATCATAGCAAATTTGAGCCCGGTTTAACAAGTCTGAAAAAAAACAATATAACAAATATTTAGTGCACCTGAAAAACAAAAATAAAGATGCAGCAGTACCCCCCCCTTATTTACGGCCCCGGAACGATACAATGTGCGGCTGGTGCCTTCAGCTCTATATTTATGAAGCGAGCCTCATCCTTCGCGCATCTATGGATTCCAGGTACGTCTTTTTGAGTTCATCCTGAAGAAATGATCTCTTAACAAGCTCCTCTGTTTTCTCCCTGAAGGAAACGATTTCATTCAGCATTCTGTCTATGCGTTTTCCGGCGGCCTCACCCATTATCCTGAGGCCGAACTCATAAAAATCCTGCCGCGTGTATTTACTCCCGGCCCTGAAGGCAGCCGTCATATAATCGCCGGAAAACAGTTCCAGAGCCGAATCAGATTCCCCGGGCACGTGAAGTGAAGTATTCATTATATCATAGGCAGGCGTGAGCAGATAATCGCCAAATTCCGCGTTGCGCGATAGAGAGAAATTTTTAAGGTGTGCATCTCCGTTTGAGATGAGATAATTAAACAACACGATTTTATAAAACTTCTCCGCTTCAACTGCATACGCAGGGACATACTTTTTCATATATTCCGCTATATCCTGATATGAGGCGTCATATTTGTAATTCTTTCCATGCGAGAGTTCTGTGCGCTGCATTATCTGGGCAAAATCCTCCTGAAGCAGGCGCCGGCCATTTTCAAGAACGTCAAACCTTTTTGTAATATAAGCCATCTGGCCGTCCGAAAAATATATAATTCCGTTCAGGGCCGTTTTGATCCGGAACACCTGGGAAGCAATCTGCATCGAGAGGTGCTCATTTGCAGGAACAGCGGAAAGATTCCTATAAATCCCGTTCGGAACGGGCTTCAATATGTACTCACCCCTGCGTTCATCTAACCTGAGTACATTCCCATCCAGACTAAGAGAATGCTTTACCTGTATGCCTGAAATAGACAGCCTTTCACTCTGATTAAGTTTTACAAGGTCGAAATCGGGACGGCTGAATGGCAGCACATGATCTACCCTTTTCCCGCTGAACAGCTGTCTTCTGCATGAGCTGCAATAGGTTTCATGACCTTCCTTTAAGCATCCGGGACAGTTATTCATTTAAAGCTCCCTTACAGTAACGGCCCCTATGGTATTGGTATGGGCGGTTTTGATCAAACGGGTAAAATGGTCATTTTCGTCAATCTTCAGCATCCGGCATTGGATGATTTTATTTTCGCCTTCAGCCAGCAGACCGTAAAAGAATGGGAACAGCATACCGGACCTGAAGGCCTCCTTCTGTTTAGGCAGGCTCAGGCTTATTGCCGGAAGGCTGATGTCCTGCAAATAGATGTAATCATACTCAAATGAATAACCGTTATCCCCCTGGGTCAGTCTGCCCGCCAGGGTGTCATTATAAAAAACTGCGGCTGTTCTATCCATTATTCACCTCTACTTTAATCACAAGACCCAATGGACCCGTAATTTTGGTCAGCTGTTCCAGTGTGGGATTTCCCTTCCCGGTCTCAATATCCTTGAGGCTGCGCAGCGAAATGCCGGCTATTTCGGCCAGGTCGCTCTGCGAAATGCCCAAAAAGCTCCGTCTCGTTTTAATATAATTGCCTAATTTTTCTTTGTTCATGGTGTATTATAATGCACTTTTATACAAACTTACAACCCTAAAATGTAAAAATCAAGATAATAGTGCAGCATAATGCACTTTTCTTAGAATCAGCAAAGGATTCCGGGGGCATGTATCCGGGGAAGAAGAATTAACCGCAGCCCGGCGGAATGTTCAGTATAAATGCGTAAATTTGCATTATAATTGCGCGTGAGATGCACAACATCCCCCGGGAAGGTCACAATTCAGCATTAAGGTGAGCGGAGCAGAACATTGAGAGCAAAATTAAAAGATATTGACGGTGAGCGCCAGACCTTCTATGGCGAGTTTGTCCGCTTCGGCACAAAGAGCGGCTACAAGGGGATGGAGGAGACCGTACTGCTGAAATCCATTCATGATATGGAAGGCAGATTCATTACGGACCACCTCTGGTTCAACCTTACGAAGGGCTTTGAGAAGCTTAATCCCCGTCCTGGCGACAGGATACAGTTCGACGCCAGGGTTCAGAGCTACACCAAAGGCTACAAAGGCCGCCGCGAGGAAGTGCTGAATTCCCCAAAGGGCGTAGAGCGCACCGATTACAAGCTGTCGCGTCCCACCCGGGTCATAAAATTAAAATAGTGCATCGCTGCTTCCTGCCGGAACCTTAGTGCAGTTAAGAAATCCCTGTTACTTTTACGGTTTCCTAATAATCGTCAGCACAAAATGTGTTTCCTCCAGAGCCTCAACGCGGTGGACGATGGGCTTATCCAGGACTAGCAGTCCATGGCTTTGCACGGTAACCGTTTTCTGATCAGCAGTAAAATTAATTTTCCCGGAAACCACAAACAGAGTTATTGCACCCTCAGCCTTATGCTCATCAATAACCGTTCCTTTATGCAGCGACATCATAACAACCCTCAGGTTGTCGTCCTTCTGAAGCGTAATTGCATTCCGGTCCTGGCTGCTCCAGCTGGATTCATTTTTCAGTCTCTCAATTTCATCAGCAATTGAAAAAGAATGCAGCGGAGCATCTATAGCTCTATCCTCTACGGCAGGTCTTTCCTTTTCACTCATCTTATTCTCTCCATTAATTTGTTTTTGTTGCATGGCGGCTTTCTCCTTCGCAGTAAAATACTTGGGGATCAGCCGGTAAAAAACATCCCTGTAGTGTGTTCTCGCAAGGACGTGATCGTTGCCCCTGTATTCGATCTTAATAAAATCGTCCAAAAGCCTTTCGATATATTCTTTTGTCAGCTCTTCCATAATTATCCCTTAAATCTTCGCCTGTTCGCCGAAATACTCATGATCCTCATTGTAGCCCCCCTCGCCCATTTTAACCGAGGCAATATCCTCCACGAACTCAATTGCGCGGATCCATTTGACCATTTTGAAGCCTAGCTGGTTCTCCACCCTGAGGCGCAAAGGGGCTCCGTGCAGCTCGTTGAGCGGCTTATAATTCATCTCGTAGGCGAGCAGTGTCTGTGGAATGAGGGCATTATGCAGGGAGAGGCTGTCATAGAACTCTCCGCCCTCGGCGCCTTCGCCGAATGAATAGAACACAACAGCACTGGCCTCCGGCTTAGGCCTGACTAAGCTGATGAGTTCGCTTAAGGGGAGTCCTCCCCACTCCGCGATGCCGCTCCAGCCCTGGATGCAGTGGTGGAGCGTAATCTGTTCCTTTTTCCCCATTGCCCTCAGGTCACTCAGCGAAAGCTCCACGCAGTGCTCAACCTGTCCGTAGACTTTCAGCCGGTAGTCATTGAAGTCCCCTGCGGCGAGGTTTTTCCATTCATCTGATGTCGGCACCTTGCCGTTAGCCCAGAAGAAGGGGGAGATATCCTCCGGTTTATACTGCGCGCGCGGCAGCCCCTCTTTCAGGAAGAATTCCATGACAGGGGTAACCAGCTTCTTGGCGGCGTGCTGAACCTCGCGCGGGTGTTTCCAGGCCGCATAATAGGCCATTGCGTTTGCGCCTATGACTGCTGCGATGCCCACCAGACCCAGGTAGAGTCCGGTAGGACTGCTGTTATCGGTTCCCATTACGATATGGTTCATGTTGCGCTGGAAGCCTGTGATGACTACCATTGTTATGTGTATGATAATAAAGGCCACGAAGCCGCACATAACGAGGAAGTGGAGCGAGCGGCCTATCTGGCGGTTGCCCGGGAGCTCAGGGTACCATTTGAAGCGCGAGGTGAGGGCGGGGGACATAGAGGGACCCGTAAGCACGGCAAGCGGAGCCAGGATGAATACTACGCCGAAGTACGAAAGCTGCTGCACCGCGTTATAATGGTAAAATCCGTTGGGTTCGGGCGGCAGATGGAAAGTGGCGTAATAGACGAAAGTCGACCAGGCCTCAGGCACGATGCTCCATGATGCGGGCACTAGGCGCTGCCACTGCGGGGTATAGAAAAGCATGACGATAAAGGTTATGCCGTTGAGGACCCAGAACAGGATGCTCAGGAAATGCCAGTGGCGGGCCATCCCGATCGTATGGCGCTTGCCCGGAAGGCCGATCCAGGGCGACAGGTAGCGGGAGTCCTGCTTAGCCGTCCACACCCGGTCCTTTGGCACCACGACCGGAGTAAAGCGCACCCATTCCGAGCCCGGAGTGCAGTGGAGGTTCCAGTAGAGGCGCGGGTGGTCGGCCAGTATCTGCAGTCCGCTGCGGATGAGCAGTATAATGAGAAAAAAATTTATGTAGTGTGTGACTCTCAGCCACGCCGGAAACCCGAAAGGCTGCACGGCCGCACCGGGAGCGGGTTCAGCGTACGGGATTATTACAGGGAGTCCATTCAGGCCCCACTGAATATAAGCCGCAGCGAACAGCAGCACGAGCGGCGAAACTACAACCAGCAGTGTTCTCATCTTAACATGCATAGCCCGTATCCTCATAGTTTGTAAATACAGTTTAGCAAAACATAAAAGTCCTTTCACGGCACCATTTACATTCAAGATATTTCAAGTCACTGGAAGTTTCAACAGCATTCGTAATAAACACAAGCAGGCAGTAACGGAGTTCACTCATATACCAGGCGGATTCAGGATTCCTGACACATGATATTTTACAATGCTTTAAATTTAAAAATTCCGTAATGAATTTTTCTCACTGATTTTCCCGCCTACGGCAATCCGGATTTTCAGAAAATTTCCGGCGGGTCCTGCAGCTTTTAGCTCAGGACTCTCTTCTTGTTCTTTTAAACATTCTTGTACATGTTCACTGTTGCCTCCCTTTTGCTGTACACGCTTAAGCCGAGCACATGAGTTCCAGGGCTTTATAAAGCCTCAATCTTCATTTTTCTGCTGTACACAAAAGGGTGTAATTTACTGTACACGGTTTTTCCCAAAAAAGTCGCCCTTTTTTCTCAATATTGTGATCATCATCACGGTTCCAAGCTGCCTCATTTCGATCACATCTTAAGGATAAAATTCGCCAAAGCCGCCTTATTCTTTCCGCAATTTGGCCTGAAGGCAGGGATGATAAAAATGGGTTAACTTGAATACTAGCGATATTGCTATTCACATTCTTTTGTAATAAATTTTCGCTGGATATTGTATACTCTTACTAAATTCTAGGACGTCAGGGTGTATTACGATTATCTGACTACATTATAAACAAAACCTGTTTTGTCTCTCCCGCTCATAATAAGCATTGCTGGGATTGCACAAAA
>JBLMZM010000360.1:0-11245 GCA_050258815.1 Ignavibacteriales bacterium | reverse complement strand
ACCGCCTGGCAAACCTGAAGGAAGAATTCGACTATTATGGCAACCAGACCTGCGCAACCGACGGACTCTGCGCTACAAGCTGTCCTGTTGAGATCAACACCGGCAACCTGATCAAGGAGCTTAGACTTGAAAGCACATCCCCCACGGCAAACGGCATTGCAGACATGCTGTCACAAAACATGAAGGGTGTTACAGGAGGCATGAGAATTGCACTAAACCTGGTTAATGGAGTACATACTATTCTGGGCACTACCCTGATGGAAAATATTTCGGGCTTTGTCAGGAAAATTTCCGGTAATACCATCCCGATGTGGAACAGGTATATGCCCAGGGGTGCAGATAAGATCATACCTCCTGCCGTAAATGAAGCAAACCCGCTAAAGGTGGTTTACTTCCCGAGCTGCATCAACAGGAGCATGGGGGTTTCAAAAGGCAGTGAAAACAGGGCATCTCTTACCTCAAAAACAGAAGCCCTGCTAAGAAAAGCAGGATATGAAATCATTTACCCGGCAAATATCTCCAACCTCTGCTGCGGCATGGCCTTTGCAAGCAAGGGATTCAAAAAACAGGGCGATGCCAAGTCAGCTGAACTGCTTGAATCCATTAAATCTGCTTCCTGCAATGGTAAATATCCGGTCTTGTTCGATATGAGCCCCTGCCTCTACAGGATGAAAGAGTATCTGCACCAGAAAGATCATAAAAACGGGCACGGAGATGCTTCAGGACTTAAGATCTTTGAGCCGGTGGAGTTTATTGCCGAATTCCTGATGGACAAGCTTGTATTCAACAAGCTCCCTGAAAAGGCAGCCATTCACACTACGTGCAGTGCTACAAAGATGGGACTGGGTGAAAAACTGAGAAAAGTTGCAGAGGCATGCGTTGAAGAGGTCATTGTGCCTCACAATGTTGGCTGCTGCGGCTGGGCCGGCGACAGGGGTTTTACCTATCCTGAACTGAATGCATCGGCATTGGAGAACCTTAAGCCTGCAATACCCGCTGATTGCCACCATGGGTACTCCACCAGCAGAACCTGCGAAATAGGTTTATCGCTTCACAGCGGGATTCAGTATGAATCAATTGTTTATCTGGTGGATAAATGCACTGAGCCCATGAAAAAATAAATTGCAAAAAAGCAGCACTATTTTATACAGTGCTGCTTTTTTCAACCTTGGACTTTATAAACCTCTCAAGATCCTGTAAGGATGGGATATATCTTACGCCGGTAAACTCGTTCAGGAATTCCGGATTTTTTCCCAGAAATGCCTGCCCCCCGGTAATGATTTCAATATCAGGGAACTCCAGCCTGACACTTCTTATAAGATCCACCAGTCTTTTTACATTCAGATAAACAGTAGCAGATAATGCCAATACTTCAGGCTGTTTTTCTTTAATCAGCTTAAACAGCTCCGACGTCTTTACGTTTGCACCCAGGCAATAACTTTCCCATCCGTGCTGCTCAAAAATGTCGGCCACCATCTTTACACCGATCTGATGGAATTCCTTGGGCACGCACGCTACTATTACTTTCTTGCCGTTCTTTTCGGATTTGGATACGACCGGATATGTAAAACTCATCAGGCACTCGGTTATTGTTGTTGCCATATGCTCCGTAGCACCGCAAATCTTATTTGCCTCCCAGAGTTTTCCAACCCGTTCAAGTGAACGCTCGAATAATCTCACATATAGTTCTTTAGGACTTACATTATGCTCTAAAAGATGTGTTACTATGGCTGAGCACTTTGGCTTGTCTCCCTTAAGCAGACAGGAAAGATATTCTAAATAAATGACTTCACTTATCATACCACCAACTAAATTAATTCCTTCATATTTACAATTATCATAATATTTCCCGATGCGGGAAAATATCATTTATATACATGTTAACAGTACTTTAAAAAATTAAATTCCCGTTTTTTCCATAAAAATAAATTTTCCCGGGATGGATCCCCGGATAGATTCTTTATTCCTCAAGAAGCCGCTCTGATTTGAACGCTCAGACCCCGGATGTTAATATTCCCCGTACAATTTACCGTAGGATTTGTTGTAAAGGGCTATACTTTCCAGAATTACCTTGTAGGCTTCTTCCTTCCCAAAAAAGTGCTCTACAACTACATTCTTGTGCTCATTCTTCTTGTAGTCTTCAAAAAACCTGCGCAGTTCAACCACGGTATGCGGAGGGAGTTCCGAAATATCATTAATATAATTAACTGACATGTCATTTTTTGCAACAGCAATTATCTTGTCATCCCTTTCATTCTCATCCACCATGTGCATCACTCCTATTACCTTGGCTTCAATAATACACATGGGATCAACTTCAATCGAGCAGATTACCAGAATATCCAGGGGATCCTTGTCGTCACAATAGGTCTTTGGTATAAAACCATAGTTGGCAGGATAAATAACTGATGAAAAAAGCACCCTGTCGAGCCTTAAGAGCCCGCTGTCTTTATCCAATTCATACTTACCCTTTGAGCCTTTAGGAATTTCTATAATGCTCTTTACAATCTTGGGAACATCATCTCCCAGTCCGACGGTGTGCCATGGGTTACCTACCATATGAATTCTCACTTATTTTTAATGTTTCTGAAATATAAATAATGTACTTCTAAAAAAATAATCTTTTAAAATAAATTATATGATTGTTTTTTATACTTTTTTTTTGCTCTATAATTATTATCATTAGTCTGAAAGAGTAAGCTCACACATTCTGCAAAGAACTATTTTGGGAGGGGATTATGTAAAATTCTACTATCCACTTTATGTAACTATCAAAAATAGTTATCGACATATCTCTTGATTTTAAGATGATTATTGATCAAGTTCGATTGACATCACATCAATAGAAATGATTCTTGTATGAGGGCATTCCCGGTAATAAAGGGCAATAAAACCGGGAGCATCAGAGTCATTTTAATTTAACTAAAAGGAAAGGAGAGAACTATGAGTAGGAAAATACTTTTTCTTACCTTGTTTGTCGTGCTTTTACCTGCTTTCCTCCTGGCTCAAACTACAACAGGTAGAATCAAAGGCAAAATTACGGACCGGCAGACCGGCGAGGCTCTGATAGGTGCTAACATCCAGGTGGTCGGCACTTCGTTCGGAGCTTCTTCAGACGTCAACGGTGATTTCACTATCCAGAACCTGCAACCCGGGGCATACAACCTGAAGGCATCCTTCATAGGCTATACCACAATTACCTTAAATGACGTCAGGGTCAATGCAGGACTTACAACAGAGGCTAACATTCCACTGCCGGCCGAAGGTGTAACAGTAGGGACAGTTGAAGTTACCGCTGTCAGACCCCTTATCAACAAAAGTAACACTAATGCTGTACGTGTCACAACCAGTGAAGATATTCAGGCCCTGCCAGTCAGAGGCATAAACAATATCCTCAGCCTTACAGCCGGTGTTACCATACAGAACAATGCCGTCTTTATCCGCGGTGGCAGGCTGGATGAAGTTGGTTATTATCTGGAAGGCGTTTCCATAACAAACCCTGTTACCGGCGGCCGCGCCATTACTATTAATCAGGATGCTGTTGAGGAAATTCAGGTTCAGTCAGGCGGCTATACGGCTGAATTCGGCGGTGCCAACGCAGGCATTGTGCGCCAGCAGCTGAAAACCGGGCCTCAGAATTTAAAGATTACAGCCGAATATATCACTGATAACGTAGGTTTCAAGGGTAAGAGCAGTGCCTTTGATGGAAAACAGAGACTTGGCTCCTACTGGTTCGGATATAATGAATTTACAGGTACTCTCGGCGGTCCGGTGCTTGATGAAAAATTCAGGTTCTTCGGACTGTTTAACTACCAGTATCAGAGGGATGCAAATCCGCAGCCTTATCCGGGCATAAACCTTGGACGCGTAACAGACGGACTATCCGGAGACACAGTTAACCTCGTATACCCGGCTGGAGCCGTGCGCGGTAATTCCACACAGACATTCAGCTATTCTGCTACACTGACAATGGATCTAAAGCCGTTCCAGATCCGCTTTGCCGGTACATACAGTTCAAACGGCAGAGATATTGCTTTCAATACTAACAGAAATGCCGGTAATATTGCAAATCTTTATGATGCTGCAAGAATTGAAAAACTGGATACCAAAGATGGATCGGGAAGCATCAAAATAACACACGTACTCGGCGCGAATGCCTACTATGAACTTACAGCCGGTTATTTTAACCAGTACCAGCACAGATATGATCCGATCCTTAAGGACGACCTACTCGGATACGGAGACAGCATTGCCAACGCAAATGCAGGATTTGTCTGGAACAGAAAACCGGGTGACCCGACCGGCAGATTCATCAGACCAGCAAGGCTTAGCCTCTACGACTTTTCATTTAACGCATATGGCGACGTGCTGGCCGGATATCAGAAGGCAAAGAGAGAAAATACATCACTTACGGGTGCATTCTCTTATACTATCGGAAAAGTACACTCAATAAAAATAGGTGGCGAATACCAGAGATTTACTATCAGGAACTACAGTTTCGGCAATGAAGGCGCTTTTGCCCTTGCAGGACAGGTGGCTGCCAACGCAGCGCTGCCCGATACTGACCCGCAGAAGCGTACGCTCGAACAGGTCTATATCAATCAGGGCGTGAATGCCTATGGGTATGATGCACTAGGTAACGAGGTCACCAGTTCCGACGGAATTTATGCCCCCAAACATCCTATTTTTGCGGGTGCTTATATTCAGGACAGAATTGAATTCAGAGACCTGATCCTCAACCTTGGAGTTCGTTTTGATTACATCAAGACAAACAACAAAGCCCTGATAGATATGAGCCGTCCCGAGTTAACTTTCAACTATAATACAGGCGATATCTATCCAAGTGGTTTGGTGGATGTCCCATCTTTCTCGTCTCTCAGCCCGCGTATAGGCTTGTCATTCCCTGTAACGGATCAGACCGTATTCCATGCACAGTACGGAAAGTTCGTACAGCAGACACGTCTGGCAGATATATATCAGGGACTGCCCCTGACGTATAATAACCTGCGCGGCGGATTTTTTATCCTGACTCCTGTTGGATTTAACGTCAGGCCGACCAGAACAACTCAGTATGAACTCGGCTTCACACAACAGATCGGTGATTTCGCCTCGTTCGATATTACCGGCTACTATAAGGATATAAGCGACCAGGTAGTATATGACCAGCAGATAGTTGCTACCGGCTCGCCTTTCAAGAACTACTATATCCTGAGAAACGGCGACTTTGCAACTACCAAGGGAGTGGAACTTACCTTTAATATGAGGAGAACTGAAAGGATAGCCGTCAATGCCTCCCTGTCATTCCAGGATGCACGCGGTACCGGTTCATTCCCTAACTCCAACCGTGGAATTGTGGGTTCGCCTCTTGAAGGTTCAACACCCTTTGCACCACAGTATATTTCACCTCTCGAATATAATAACCCGGTGAGCGGTAACTTTAATATCGACTACCGTTTTGGTGCCGAGGAAGGACCCTCAGTACTGCATAGTTTCGGTGTCGCACTGTTGATGAGATTTAACAGCGGACATCCTTATACACGCGGTATTGGCGGACGTGACCTCGAAGGTGATGCCCGCGACAGACAGCCTGTAGAACCTCTTAACACTTCATCTACTCCTGCTATCTTCCAGATGGACCTTAAGATAGATAAAACTGTCAGACTGTTTGACATGCTGAATGCAAATATATACCTGTTCGTAATTAACATATTCGACAGAAAGAATGTGGAAAATGTATTCCTGAGAACCGGCACTACAACAGACAACGGCTTCCTGAGCGATCCTAAACTTGCAGGTAATCTGGCTACGAATCAGAATTACGTAAATGTTTATAATGCAATAAACATCGATTACTATGAACAGTATCAGAACGCTGCAGGCTTGCTGACGACGCCTTATTTCTTTGGTCCTCCCAGACAGGTCAGATTAGGTATCAGACTGGAATATTAAATCGATTGACTGAAATAAATTTTGGAGTTAAAAATGAACAAAATATATAATGCATTCTTACTTATTCTACTTTTATGTTTTGTTTTGCTCCTGCCTTCTGCAAACCTGTACTCCGAAAGCAAGGAAGGCAAGAAGCTGAATAAGACAATGGGACTCCCAAATAAGGCCAAAATGAATATAAATAACATCTCCACCTGGATCTACAATAACGGAGATTCTGACCTTGACCCTAGTCAGCAGGCAGGTTTTACTTATCCGAAAGGAAGCGGTAAAACCGCTATATTCGAATCCGGTTTTCTTTGGGGCGCTAAAGTAAAAGGTGAAATCCGCGTTGGCGGATCGGCTTATAGGCAGGGATTGCAACCCGGGAAAATTATTTCTCCCGGCACACCTGAGGATCCTAACCTCGACAAAAACAGGATCTACAGGGTCAGACCCGACTATAAAACGGCAAACCTTACTACCGAATCCAGAGAGGAATCAATGTCCGAAGATGAGGTGCGTGCACAGTACGACAAGGACTGGAATGAATGGCCGGCAGCCGATGGCGCACCATATGAAGATGTTAATGCAAATGGCACTTTTGACGCCGGCGATATTCCGGGTGTACCCGGAGCCAGCCAGACTATATGGTATGTTGCCAACGACCTGAATGCCAGCCTTACTACAAATATGTATGGCTCCCAGCCCATGGGTATTGAAATGCAGGCTACAATGTGGGCCTACTCACAGGCTGGTCCTCTTAGCAATATGTTCTTCAGACGCTATAAGATCATTAACAAGAGTACAACTGATTTTACTGACATGTACGTTACCATGTGGAGCGATCCTGACGTGGGAAACTCGACAGATGACTTTGCAGGCTGCGATACTACGCTGAGCCTTGGCTTTGCATATAATGCTTCGCCAACTGACGCTACCTACAAGGAACTTGCACCACCTGCCGTGGGATTCGACTTTTTCCAGGGTCCGGTTGTAGCTGGTGTAGCTACCGATTCGGCAATTACGGGCGGACGAGTAATTAAAGGAAAGAGAAACCTCCCCATGACTGCATTCTATTACTTTGCCCGCGGCGACTTGACCGTAGTGGATCCTACACAGGGTTCCTACGAGGGTACTCTGCAGTTCTATAACTTCATGCAGGGACGCGTGGGAAAAACCGGGGAACTGTTCAAGACTCCTCAGGGCAAGACTACAACGTTCGCTCTTCCGGGTGACCCTGTAACCGGAACAGGCTGGATTGACGGCCAGATCATTGCTCCCGATGACCGCAGAATCGGCCTTGCCTCCGGACCTTTTACCATGGCAGTCGGCGATACACAGGAAGTTGTGGTCGCAGAAATTGCAGCCATTGGCTCAGACCGCCTGCAGTCTGTAAAATTGCTTAAAAGCTATGATATAAAGGCTCAGGACGCATATAACTCATTCTTCAAGATCCCGACAGGTGCTGCACCTCCCCAGGTCACAGCTACACCGCTTGACAGATCGGTTGTATTAGCCTGGGGCGACCCGACCACATCAGCTTTAACGGAAAGTTACAACACAAAGGGATTCAAGTTCCAGGGTTATAACGTTTATCAGCTGCCTTCTCCTTCAGCAACATTTGAGAATGCTAAACTGATTGCGACATATGACATAAAGGATACCGTCGGCACCATATACGGATACGTATTCGACCCCAGGACGGGAAAACCTGAACTGGCACCAATTCAGTTCGGTACAAACAGCGGACTGCAAAGGTCAATTACTATCAATAAGGACTTCCTGAATGGCGGTATCGCACTTAACAACGGTTCACGCTACTATTATGCCGTTACCAGCTATTCATTCAACCCGGACCCAACTGAAGTTCCAAACGTCCTGGAGAATCCTTTGTCCATCATTACAGTAGTACCGGCAAGCCTGGATCCTGGTTATGCAACCGGATTTAATCCGGGAGATACACTCAGACATTCCAGCATCCAGCATACAGGTACGGGTGACGCTACGGTTGAGGTAAAGATCATAGATCCTACAAAAACTACCGGGCAGACTTACTCAATCGGCTTCTCAACTCAACCCGATAAATTCGCAGCTACCTATACCCCGCCTGATTCCGCGCTGACCAAGGGAGCAGTTGAAATGACGGGCGATCTGCTGCTTAACGAGGCAGCTACACAGCTGAAATATAACATTACAATAACAAATTTCGATTCATTGACAGGACCCGTTACTGCGGCCTATTTTAACAACGGAGCAACGATCCTGAAAAATATTACCTTTACTGCATCTCAGAAAGGAACTTCCAAACTGGGAACTGCAATCGGAACCTGGACTTCTACTGATGCACAGCAGCCGCTTACGCCAGCAATTCTGCAGGCTCTTGAGGCTGGGAAGGTATCTGTAACTGTGGTAACGGCTCAGAACCCGACCGGAGAAATAAGCGCTGACTTTAGTATTACCAGCTATCCCTGGTATATCTCACGCGGCGACCAGCGTGTACTTTCCGATCTGCATAACTATAGTATGGACGAGGACTACCCTATCATCGACGGTATTCAGATTAAGGTCGGCAACCTTACCTTCCTGCCTCCGACCGCCTATCTGAGCGCTGAACAGACTGTAAAGGCAAACAGTCAGACGCGTCCAATAGTTTTTACCGGTGATGCTACCTACTTTGGCGGCGCTACGGGCCGTTCATTTGAACTCTTCCCGGGCGCGACTGCCGGTACGGAAGCTACTAATGCAGACCTTATTCAGGATCTTGAACTGAGGTTTACCGGAGTTAAAGCAAGCGCGGCTGCCGAGGATACTACAATTGTATCCGGAGGCCAGCTTGCAATTGCATTCTCCAGCAACCAGCAGGCAAATGCAAAGATCAGGATACCGTTTGAACTTTGGGAGGTTGAAAGAAACCGCCAGATCAACGTGGCCTTCCGCTCCAGAAACTTTGACACAAAGGACCCATGGGGTGCCGGTGGAGCACCAACCTATATGAGGATCCGCGGAAGCAGGGCTTATATCGTGCCGGTAGCAACACCATACAGTGATACTATTACGGCTGCCTCTGTAAACCCAAGGAGCCCGAAAGCAACATGGTTCCTGTATTTTGACGCAGACAGAAACCATTGGGATACTGGTGATAAATTTGTTATCAAGTTCGCAAATAACCTGATACCCGGGACAGACACTTATACCTTTACTGCACCTGCTCCCGTCGTCTATAATGCGGACCTTGCTAAACAGGATGTCAACAGAATCAATGTTTTTCCGAATCCGTACTATGGCGTAAATCCTCAGGAAGTAAATAAATATCAACGTTTCGTTACGTTTAACCATCTGCCAAAAGATGCTACAATTCGTATCTACAACATTGCCGGAACACTGGTCAGAACTATAACCAGGGCAGGAGCTGCCAGCCAGTTCGAGCGCTGGGACCTTGCTAATGAATCCGGGCTTCCTGTAGCCAGCGGCATTTATATTGCTTATATCGAAATGCCCGGCCTCGGCTCTAAGATACTTAAAGTAGCAATAATTCAAGAGCAGCAAGTGTTGGATAGATTCTAATAAATTTTGAGGAGATAAAATGAAAAAACATTTAAAATATATAAGCCTGATGTTGCTCCTTCTCCTTACCACGGCTAGCTTACTGCATGCAGGCGGAGGTAATCGTAACGGAACCGGAGGAGCTTCTGAATTATTGATACCGGTCGGAGTCAGAGGTATCGGTCTTGGAGGTGCAAATACCTCAACTACAATGGGTATTGAGGCACTGTACTGGAATCCTGCTGGTATCTCAAGAACGGAAAAGACAGCCGAAGCAACCTTTTCCTATATGAAATATATTGCCGATATGGGCGTAACATATGGAGCAGTATCAACCAATATAGCCGGCTTCGGAGCCCTGGCTCTGAGCATAAAATCACTTTCATTTGGAGACATCGATGTAACAACTACTCAGAACCCGGACGGTACGGGACAAACATTCAATCCCCAGTTCCTTACTGTCGGGTTATCCTATGCACGCAGTCTGAGCGACCGTGTCTCGGTTGGCATGACGGGCAACATAATCCTGGAGAACATAGCTCAGGTTTCGGCTACAGGAATTGCCTTTAACGTGGGTGTGATGTACGAGAACCTTGGCGACATAAACGGCCTCAGCCTGGGTGTAGTACTGAAAAACCTTGGCCCCCAGATGAAATTTGACGGTCCGGGTTTATATGCCCAGGCAATAGCATCGGGCTACCAGCGCGCAGGTGAACTCTATAAAATTGAGTCGGCTGCGTTCGAACTTCCTTCAACCCTTGAGTTCGGCCTGGCATACAGACCAATGATAAACGAACAGAATTCTGTCCTTATTGCCACCACCTTCCAGAATAACAACTTCTCGGGTGATATTTATAAGGTTGGGGCTGAGTACATGTTCAATAATATCCTTGCCCTGCGTGGCGGGTATGCCTATACCCCTGAATCTCAGGAAGCTGGAAATCTTTTCGGGTTGACTGCCGGTGTAGGTTTGAACTTTGATTTCGGCGGCGGCACGGATATTAAAGTGGATTATGCTTACAGACAGGTTAAAAATAATTTCGATGCTAACCACGTCTTTTCTGTAAGCTTCGGTTTCTGAGGAATATCCTGAATACACCAGGGGTCCGCTCAACAGGCGGACCCCTATGTTTAACTTACTGTAATCCTGTTTATTTTTTCCTGGTATTATCTTCCAGTTTTATAGTATCTTCTTTTGACAAAACCTTGTCTGTATCCATCAGTATTACCAGCTCATCTTCCAACTTTGCCACCGCAGTAATATAATCTGCTCCCCTGCCAACGGCTAGCACGGGCGGCGGCGCCAGTATGCTTTCGGGGATTCTTAACACCTCCCTTACTGCATCCACAATAAAACCGATAGTCTTGTCCTTGAGCTCTACAATCATGATCCTTGTATTCTTATCGTACTCCCTGCGGGGCATCTTTACCCTGGTCCTGAGATTAATTACCGGAATGACTGAACCACGCAGGTTTATTACTCCCTCAATAAATTCAGGGGCTCTCGGCACCTTGGTTATTTCTGTCGTTCTGATGATTTCCCTGATCCTGTTAATATCTACTCCGTAATACTCCCTGCCCAGGTTAAAACCTACAAGCTGGATTATGGATTCAAGCCCCTTTTTATTCTTTGCATCAGGCTGGCCGTGCTTTTCCTGGGCATTCGTTTCTGCTTTTACTTCAGCTTTCTGTGCAGCCGCTACTGCTTTCTTTGGAGCTGCCTCAGGCAATGGTTTTACGGGCTCTGCTGCAGCCGGCTCCTCTTTCGGAG
>JBLMZM010000359.1:0-22767 GCA_050258815.1 Ignavibacteriales bacterium | reverse complement strand
GGAAGAACTGCTTACCTTTAATTACAGTAACCTGGTGCATCCTGATGAACTATTAAAAATTAATGACCGGTATTTTGGCAATTTCAGGGGCAGGAAAAACCCAAGTCATTTCGAAACAGTTGTGGTCAGGAAAGACGGATCCATTATGCCCGTTGAAGTTACCAGTTCGGTTACTGTCTGGCTTGACAAACCAGCATTTCTTATTGTTTTTAGCGAAATGAATTATGAGAAAAAACAAAAAGATTTGTTGGAAAAAGGCAGGGATAATTATCATTTACTGTTCTACCATATGATTGATGGGGCAATTTATTGCAGAGTTGATGTAAATAGTGCAGGCAAACCGGAAGATATTGTAATTCTTGAGGCAAATAGTGCCTTCCTGACTGCTAATAATGTCATTAATGAAGATATCGCTGGCAAGTCAATTAAAGAATTGGACCTGTCAGTAAAAGATGACCAGTTTGACTGGATTAAGGTATTGGGAAATGTTCCAATATCAGGCACACCCCTTATTCTGGAACAATATTTTGCTGCAACCGGACGATGGTATACAATTTCGGCTTATTGCCCCAGGAAAGATTATTTAGTTGTCATCTTTAAAGACATAACGGAAAAAAAATCAGTAATGAAGAATCTGATCCAGACTCATGGTTTTTACCTAAAACTACTTGATGATCTGCCTGTAATCGTTTGGAAATGTGATTCAGCCGGGATGTGCGATTTCTTAAATAAAAAATGGAGGGAGTTTACCGGAAGAAGAATAGAACAGGATTTGGGAGAGGGATGGATGGATTTAATTCATCCTGAGGATATTAATGATTGTGCCAGAATATTTAAAGAATCATTTCCACTTAAGCTGCCACTTGAAATGGAGTATAGAATGCTCCACAAAAGCGGTGAGTACAGGTGGATTATTGACATTGGAAAACCATATGATGATCAGGAAGGTAATTTCTGTGGATATTTTGGGGCCTGTTTTGATATTACAATTTATAAAAAAACCGAAGAAGCATTTAAAAGGTACGCTGAAGAGCTACAGGAAATGAATTCCAGTAAAGATAAGTTTTTCTCCATAATATCACATGATCTAAAAAGTCCGTTTTTTGGCCTTCGAACTGTAACAGAAACAATGATCAGTGAGATTGAGAGCCTTTCAAAAGAAGAAATAGTTAATTTTACCCGTGAAATTAACAACTCGCTAAACTATATGTATAAACTGGTTGAAAACCTTATTCAATGGGCAAGACTGAATTCCGGACTGTATAAGTTTAATCCTTCACAAGTCAGTCTGAATAAAATAGCCAACGATGTCCAAAATATATTACTGCCCAATGCATCTGTTAAAAATATTGTTGTGGAAAATCAGATCGAAGATAGTATATGGGCCTTTGCAGATAAAGACATGTTAAATTCTATTATTCAGAACCTTCTGTCGAATGCAATTAAGTTTACTCGTCCTGGTGGAAAAGTTTCCATTTCAGCTGTCCAAAAAGAAAGGGAAGTTGAAGTATGTATAAATGATACGGGAATAGGCATTCCCGAAAGCTTAAAAGACCAATTGTTCCGAATCGATAAGCAAAAATCGACTGAAGGAACAATCGGGGAGAGAGGGACCGGATTCGGTTTAATAATATGCAAGGAAATGGTCAGTGCACATGGAGGGACAATAAGAGTAGAGAGCAGCAGTGGAAAGGGGACGGCTGTTTGTTTTAATCTCCCAGGGGCAAATAGTTCAGACGATAGTTCAATCTAGATGCTAATAATAAAACTGAATTTAATATTAATTTGTACCACCTAATAATCGCTGAGGAAAATAATGAAACAGGAACGCAGGAATATATTTTTCTGGACATGGGTATTAAGCATTATTGTTGGAATTTTGCTTATTCTGGGAATATTTTTCATGGAAGAAAAAAATAACAGCACTTCACCATCAACCCAAGGGACACCTGTTTCTGCTCCAGCACAGGGGACCAAGGGTGCTGATTCAACCGACAAAAATAAATAAGGCCTTCTTAAGAGAATTTATGACTGCTCACTATTTATAAATTAATAGTCAGGTATAGATAATTATATGGAAAGATGTTGAATGGCTTAATAACAGTGAGGCCATTCAACTTACTATAATTACATTTGTTTTGTAAATATATTGAAAAGCAGTAATTTATGGTTACCCAATATTGTATTGCTTATAAAAGTACGGGGAATATCTTAATAACATTACATTTTATTTGGTTTTCGTTTAGTATCAATTATCAGAATGGATTTTCTGAATGATATATATAACCCGATTTACGTTACTTATCCTGGTGCTGTTCATTTCCCAGTCTTTTGCACAGGTCCAGGGACCTGCTGTGAATTCATATTATGAATCTGGAATTGAATTGCTTAAGCAGAGAGATTATGAATCGGCTGAAAAGCAATTTAAAAAATCTATTGACCTGCATGCTGACGCTCCTTCCATGTATCAACTGGCCAAAATATTAGCAGAACAAAATACAATCCAAAGCAGAGAACGGGCGAGAGAACTCTTAAAAAAAGCAATCTGGAAAGAACCTAAAAATACTGAATACCGTTTCTTATTGGCCTCTCTTATCGAAAAATTCAGTTTAAGGATGGCCCTGGATGAATACGAAAAAATAACACGGATTGACAGCACTTCTGCCGTTGCATGGTACAATCTTGGGAGATTGAAGGAAAAAGATTTTAATGAGTATCATAACTCAATATTTCTGGATAACGCGGACAGCCCGCCTTTGAGTTATGAGCAATTTGCTATGGCAGATTTCAAAGAAGCTGAAACTTACTTTATTAAAGCCTTGCGGTTTGACTCACTTAATTTACAGACTTACCTGCACCTCAGTTTCCTGTACGAGGATGTGGATTCTTCAGCTAAAGGAATTCCTTTGCTCAAAAAAATGGTAAGGTTATATCCCGATAACGAAGATGCTCATCTTTATTTGGGGTTACTTTATTATAAAACCTCAAATATAGCCCTGGCATTCAGGGAATATCAGGCTGCCCTGAAATTAATGACATATGACCAAGAAATGGATTTTACATTTAAATCTGTGAAGTCCCTGCTGGAACCGGTTCTTGACGAACAATTTAAGAAATATTCGGATGATGAGCTAAAAGATCTGATCGAACTATACTGGAAGGTAAATGATCCATTGGAATTAACTCAGTATAATGAGCGTTTGCTGGAACATTATTCACGTGTAGCATATGCTAATCTGCGTTTTGGAAATTCCAAGAATAAAATTCCAGGATGGCAAACTGATAAAGGTGAAGTTGTATTACGTTATGGCGAACCCTTGCACCGCCTGAGATACAGACCTCATATAAATGCCGGGGGCCGAACAGAAGTTATGGTTAAAACCGACGTATGGCAGTACAGGGACATGACTTTGGGATTTACTGATGAATACATGTCCGGTAACTATCGTTTCAGTGTGCCTTCTCCTGGGAGCAGATATATAACACAGTTTCCAGGAGATACACAGATGCTTATGGATTATCTGAGAAAAGCCAGGTTTGAAAATTATGAGCCCAGGTATGAAGGCCCAAGTTTCGAGACTCCCTATGAAATCGTACAGTTTAAAGATCTGGATGACAGCAAAGGTAATAAAACCAGTGTATATGTAAATTATGCTTTGAGCATACCGGATAGTATTATACGGGGGCGCAAGTTATCATATGCTCATGATTTGGGGCTGTTCTATAAAGACCGGAACTTTGACAATATCTTTGCTAAAAAGGATTCAGTTAAAACGCTGGGAGGCAGCAATAGGATAACAACTTCAACCGGGGATGAATTATATGTAAACTCTATTGATATGACTGTACCGCCTGATTCAGGGATCCTTTCATTTGAAATTGTAAGAAAAATAGATAATGGCGTATCTTCCAATCATATCAGTTTCAAAACTAGGGGATTCAACGGTCAAAGTCTGGTTATGAGTGATATAATGCTGGCTGCAAACGTGAAGTTTGATAATTTCAGCATTGGTCCAATCCAGCGGAAAAACATTTCCATTACTCCTAATCCGACAAAAGTTTTTTCGAAAAAGCAGGACCTATATATTTATTATGAAGTCTATAACTTACAGCTTGATGGTCAGATGTCCACTGATATGGAGCAAAGGATAACGCTGAAAAGAGCAGATCAAAAATCAGGCATAGGGAAAATAGTTAATTCGTTCCTGGGCTTCATCGGTCTTGGCCGCTCCACAGACGAGGTATCATTGTCCAGCAGATATCAGACACATGATAAGGATTCGCAAATGTACCTGCAGCTGGATTTGAGCAAATACGAACCTGGAGATTATTTAATTAATATAACTGTTAAGGATAATTTAAGCGGGAAAGAAACCAGTGCTGAGACTCCTATCTCGTGGAGATGAAATTTTGCACTGTTAAAATTGATACATATCACTTCTTTTTTCTATTGTTCCGATACTGTTTGCGTGTAATTGATTGTTAGCGGCTTTTTGATAATTATTACTTAAGGCACAGTAATTATACAATGAATTAACAATTGATACGATGAGAATATGATAGTATTTATGTGTTTTATCATTCTTGTGTATTCTGCACATATTCCAATAATTTACTCCCAATCTGCCCAAGAGTATTTCAAAAATGGAAAAGTTCAGGCACAAAGTGGAAATTTTAATGAGGCAATTACTTCATTTTCGATGGCAATTAAGCTAAAGAATGATTTTGCAGACGCATATCTTCATAGAGGTGATGCTGCAAAAATGTCAGGGAATTACCAGGTTGCAATAAAGGACTATACTAGGGTGATAAAGTTGGACCCTGGGAATTATATCGGCTATTTCAAGAGAGCAATAGTCCATAGCTTATTAAAAAACTATAGTGATGCGCTCAATGACTATAATATTGCCCTGGAACGGGATCCGGATAATAGTTCAATACTATGCGGCAGGGGTTGTATGAAATATTTAATAAAAGATTACGTTGGCTCAATTACTGATTTAAATAAGGCGATTGATAAAGATTCAACATATGAAGTGCTTTATCTTACAAGAGGAATTGTTAAGGAAGAACAGGGAGATTACCCTGGCGCTGTATCCGATTATAATAAAGCTTTGGTGCTGAAACCGGATTTATCAATAGCTGCATATTTAAATGGCCTTGTGTTAAGAAAAATGTACCTGCAGAATAAGCCGGTTGGATCTAATGTCCAGGTTAAAGAGGAGTAAGCGGTTTATTTACAACCTCATTGGGCGAAACCAGTCTGCTGATTTTGATTTAAATTATAGCATATTATCATTTTGATACATTTTATTCTTAGGAAATAGTTGAGGAATACGATTTATCCGCCAGTTAACCAATAAAAATTTCTGGCATTTTATTTGCCTTATATGATACTCTTTCAATTGTAATAAAAGGTGGAAAAATGTTCAGAGATTCTTTTCATGATAACAAAATTCTCGAAACTGTAGTATTTCCTATTCTGGATTCCAGCGAAATCGGTATTAGTATTATAAATAAAGAGGGTAGCATACTTGAGGTAAATGATGCTTTCTGTAAGTTATTCGGTTTCGAACGGGAGGAAATTCTTTACAAGCATTTTTCCTCAATTATTATTGAGGAGAACATGGAATACTCTCTGAAACAACATCATGAGTTCATGGATAATGGATACTATGATAAAAGAGAGGTGCTCTTAAAACAGAAAAACGGAAGATTCTTTTTCGCTAAGGTAACTGATATAAAATTTAATGATGGGGAAGGCAATCTTTACAGAACTACATCCTTTCTGAATATTACAGAAAAAAAACAAAGCGAATTAATTAAATCTATATTGGACAAGTTGCCCCAGGAAGCGGAATCTGGAGAGTCGTTGGAATCAATGTTCAGAATGATACACGCCGCTGCCGAGCAGTTGATGCCCGCATATAACTTTTATGCAGCATTTTCCAACCCGTTAAATGAGACAATAGAGTATCCCTATTTTGTCAATGAATTCTGTGGTGAGGATGAGTACAGGGAGGGTGCTGCTGCATGTGATGAGCTGACCCGTTATATTATTCAGAATAAAAGATCCGTCCTTTTAAATGAGGAACAATTGAGTAAATTCTTCCCAGTAAAGAATAACGTATATAATGGTTTAGCACCCAGGAGCGTTGTCGGTTCAGTGTTGAAAATAAAAAATAGCGTTGTTGGGGCTATTTTTCTCCAGGATTTCCATGAAAATAACGCATTCAGTGAAAAGCACATAAATATTATTAAACATCTTGCCGATAAAATATCAATCATGCTGGAAAGAAGGAATTATGAAGAGCAATTAATAATTACCAAAGAGAAAGCTGAGGAATCAAATAGAGTAAAAACGGCATTTCTGGCTCAAATGTCACACGAGATTAGAACCCCAATAAATACTATCCTGTCTTTTACATCTTTACTGAAAGAAAAGTGTGAAGGATTGCTGGAAGAAGAGCTGAAAGAAAGTTTCAACATCATTGAAAAGGGCGGACGCCGACTGGTAAGGACTATTGATTTAATTCTGAACATGTCTCAATTACAATCAGATTGCTTTGAAATTAATCCAGCTCAGATTGATATGGCAAAAGAGATAATTAATCCTGTAATGGAAGAATACTATAGGACTGCAAGGGAAAAGAACCTTAGTTTTTCTTTCAATAACCAGGTAGTTGGCGAAACGGTTTTCGGTGACCTGAGCATGCTTACTCAGGTGTTTGAACAGTTGATTGATAATGCCATAAAATTTACAAATAAAGGAAAAATAGAAATATCACAGTATCTGAATAGTAATGGATGCATTTGCATTTCAGTTAGTGATACTGGTGTTGGAATTTCTAAAGAATACCTGCCAAAGTTGTTCACTCCATTTTCTCAGGAGGAAATTGGATATACAAGAAGATTTGAAGGTAACGGACTTGGACTGGCACTGGTGAAAAAATATGTGGAGCTGAATAATGCTCATCTTACTGTTAAGAGCGAAAAAGGCATGGGGTCTACTTTTACGGTTGTGTTCCAATAATTACTTCCACAGCAAACTAATTTACTCTGAAGGCGGACATTTGTCCGCCTTTTTTATTGTCGTCTAAATATCATATTTTTGGAAAGATAATTAAAATAATTATGGTAAAAATACCTTAAATTTACATTACTTTGAGGATTAGCCGGTATCGCAATCACATTTTGTGCTTGAAAAATCAAAGAATTAATAATCCCGGTAATAATGCTAAAAAGGTGTTAAGATAAAATTATGGGATAAAAAATGATTGAGTCATTTGCTGATTTTTTTACTGATCTGGTTAAAAATGTCCGGTTTGTTGACCTGATAGACGTGATTATTGTGTCATTTTTTTTATATGTCTTTCTTAATTGGTTCAGAAAAAGTGCATCAAGAAGACTTCTATTATCTGTAGTTACATTTGTAATAATATATCTGGTAGCCCGTATTTTCGGATTATATCTGACCGAAATGCTTATCAGAATATTGATCATAGTTATATTTCTGGCTGCTGTGATTGTTTTTCAGTCTGATATCAGAAAAATGGTTGATCTGATAGGTGCCTGGGGATCTTTTCACAGGAAGAAATACCCGAACATTAATATAAAGACAACAGATATCCTGACTGAAGCAGCCGCAAAAATGGCTGAAAGGCGTACCGGAGCCCTGATTGCCCTCAAAGGCAGGGATCCCTGGGATAGTTTTATTAACGGCGGTATTGAATTAGGTGGTTCAGTGAGTCAGCCAATATTATACAGCATCTTTAATACAAAATCTCCGGGTCATGATGGGGCTGTAATGATTGAAAAAGATCAGATTGCTAGATTTGGAACGCATTTATCTCTTTCCATAAATCTTAAGGAAGTAGGCGTCGGCGGAACACGGCATGCTGCAGCCCTGGGACTTTCTGAACAATGTGATGCACTGGTAATTGCAGTTTCTGAAGAAAGGGGAACTATTAGTGTAGCAGAGGCAGGGAAGTTGACTGTCCTTTCTTCCAGCAGTCAGCTTAAAGAAAGATTGGATGAATTTTGGAACAGGTATTATGTTCAGCAATCTGATACTTCATTTACATGGTGGAAAAAAAGCAACTTCCAGACTGCTGTTGTATCCTTGCTTCTGGCCGTGACATTTTGGGCTTTGTTTGCCTATCAATCAGACAAAGTCTACCGAACGTTCACCGTCCCAATAGAATTTCGTAACCTGCGCTCAGATTTAGCAATGGAAGATCCTGTTCCAATGGAGGGGCGGGTTACACTTTCAGGTTCTGAACAGGCATTTCGCATCTTCAATCCGTCCAATCTGGTTATATCGATTGATATGGGAAGGCTTGAAAAAGGAGAGAACGAAATATTTGTCGCAAAAGATAATCTCGAACTTCCTTCTGGTATTAATTTGTACAGAGTTGAACCAAGAATATTAAAAATCAAAGCGGATGAGATGAAACTGATTCGGGTTCCTGTAAGAGTTCAGACTCTTGGGCGGCTTGAAAACCATATGAAATTACTGAACCTTACTCCGGAACCTTCAACTGTAATACTAAGGGTACCTGAAAGCATGGGGAATACTCCAAAGTGGATTTCCACAGAACCTATCGATTTATCAGGTGTTAACAGTTCAACCAGTATTTATAGCAGGCTGATCCCTCCCAGGCATATCCGGCTTCTTCCTGATCAGAACCCCGAAGTATTAGTAAAGGTAAACCTCGGTGGGCAATAAGAAATAATTCGTGTCAGTTTGCTGATGCTGAACTTTTAACATGGTTTAAGTTGTTTAATCTGCAGATAATATGGAAGGTAAATATTGGATTCGGTAAAAGTATTCTTACTGACGGGTGAATGGCAGGATACGAATGGGCGTAATATACTGAGATTTACCGGTTGCTCGGATAAAAACACACCTGTTGAATTTATAATTAATAACGTTAAACCTGTTTTCTTTGTTGATAGAGATAAAGCAGATTTTAACCTGGAGCAGAATTATGAGCGCAGGGAAGTCAATCTGAAATCCTTCGCAGGCAAAGAAGTCGATGCTTTGTATTTTAATACACAGAAAGAATTAAAGTATGCCGCCGAAAAACTCCGTTTAAACCATATTACCACATATGAATCTGACGTCGACCCATTAAGAAGGTTTCTGATGGAGAGATTTATAAATGTTCAGGTAGAACTAACCGGAACTTTTGAAAAAAGAGGGAACCTTCTTAAAACAATAAACCCTAAAGTAAAGGCATGCGATATCACTCCATCGTTAAGATGTATATCTATTGATATCGAAACAGGGATTGAGAATAACATGCTGTACTCAATTGCCGTTCATTATACCTGGAAGGGTATGGAAAGTAAGGTGGTATTTATATTAGGTGGTGAAAAAAGTTCATTACCTGAATATGCTAATCCTTATCCGGGTGAAAAAGAATTGTTATTAGCTTTCCTTAAATGGTTCAAAGAAACGGATCCTGATATAATAATTGGCTGGCATGTAATAGGTTTTGACCTGATTTTTCTGGAAAAAAAGTGCGATGAATTAAATATCCGTTTTGATATTTCCAGAGGGGGCGGAAAGAGTACTTTTAGAAACAGAAAAATGGGCGGATATTATGCTTTTATTCCTGGCAGGGTAGTTATTGACGGGCCTCCAGCACTGCGCAGCTCATTTTATTCATTTGAAGATTTTAAGCTGGAAACCGTTTCACAGGAACTCCTTGGAAAAGGGAAGGAGATATCACCCGAAGAGAATAAACTTGATGAAATCGAAAGGCGCTTCAAGGAGGATAAATACAGACTTGCCGAATATAATATTCAGGATGCAGTGCTGGTAACTGAAATATTCCGGAAAACTGGCCTATTGGATCTATACGTTAAAAGAGCACAGATTTCCGGTTTAATGCTTGATCAGCTTGCAATGATGACAAATGCCTTTGACCATTTCTTACTTCCGAAAATTCACAGGTATGGCCTTGTAGCCCCGAATACTGAAGATATTAAAATAATGAATAATCAGGCAGGCGGATATGTTCTTGACCCAAAACCGGGAATATATGAGCATGTTTTAGTATTGGATTTCAAGAGTCTGTATCCATCCATAATCCAAACATTTAAGATTGACCCCGTTTCCAGAATTTCCTCTCATATTAAACCGGTTTCTACACCTGGAGGATATAAATTCTCATCTGAAATCCACTACCTGCCTGAATTTATAGAGCAGTTAATGAAGCAAAGAGCCGAAGCCAAATCCAGAAAGGACAGATACTTATCCCAGGCAATAAAGATTCTGATGAACAGTTTTTATGGAGTAATGGGATCTTATGGCTGCCGCTTTTTCCATCCCGATCTTCCTAATGCAATTACCGGTACAGGTAAATGGCTTCTGATGGGAAGCAAGGAATATCTGGAACAAAGAGATTATGAAGTTATTTACGGAGATACGGATTCATTATTTGTCAGGCCAAAAACCGACCGGGGAGACAAAATAAAGGATTTGGGAGCCAAGATAGCCGTTGAACTAAATGACTATTGGAAAAACAGAATCCACGACTCATTTGGACTTAAGTCTTATCTGGAGATTGAATATGAGAAATACTACAGAAAATTTATAATTACTCCTGCCAGGGGAGGCGAATATGGAGCAAAAAAACGTTATGCCGGGATGCTTGAAAATAATGGGAAATCCAAACTCGAGTTTGTAGGACTGGAATTCGTTCGATCTGACTGGACGAGACTTGCAAAAGACTTTCAGGAGGAATTATACCTCAGGATTTTTACTGATCAGGATTTGGAAGATTGGATCAGGACATTTGTTGCAGACATAAACAAAGGGGTTTACAACGAAAAACTAGTCTACAAAAAAAGACTACGTAAAGATGTTGACATGTATGTGAAGAGTATTCCCCCGCACGTTAAAGCCGCCAGATTGATAAATCAAAACAGTGGTACAATACAGTATGTCATTACGAAAAGAGGTCCTATCCCGGTGGAATTGGAGCACAATGACATTGATTATCAGCATTATATAGAGAAACAGATAAAACCCATTGCAGATTCTGTCCTTTGCCTGCTAGGCTTATCATATGATTCCATTTTTAACACTACGCAATTGAATTTTTTTGACCAGCTGAACTGATCTGGCAATAAATTCCTGGCCCAGGTTTTATTGCCACGTACTGCCCGGAAGATACACCCCTGATTTCATTAAGCCATATTTTGAATATAATCAAAATTCCTTATCTTTACACTTTCATATACAGGAATCAATTAAATAAAGGAATTATATGTATGCTTTGGAAGTTCAGCATCTAAGCAAATCATTTGGCGAAGTTAAAGCCGTTGATGATATTTCTTTTCTTGTCCCGGAAGGTTCCGTCTTCGGATTAATTGGCAGAAACGGAGCAGGTAAAACAACCACAATAAGAATGATGATGAATATCTATCTTCCTGATAAAGGAGAAGTGTTTCTGCAGGGGTTAAAAGTGGGACAGGAATTCAAAAGCAAAGTTGGTTACCTGCCTGAAGAGAGAGGATTGTATAAGAAGATGAAAGTCCTTGAAACTCTTTTATATTTTGCAGAACTGAAAGGGAAAACCGGCAGGCAAGTTGAAATGAAAGCCCTGGAATATCTGGAAAAATTCCAGCTATCTGACAGGAAAAATTCGAAAATTGAGGATCTTTCCAAGGGCAACCAACAGAAGGTCCAGTTTATAACAACTATTCTTCACGATCCTGAGTTCATCATTCTGGATGAGCCATTCTCAGGGCTGGATCCAATAAATACGAATTTGTTGAAAGAAATCATTCTTGATATGAAAAAAGCCGGTAAAGTAATAATCTTTTCCACGCATTTGATGGAATTTGCTGAAAAAATGTGTGACCATATTGCGATGATAGAAAAGGGAAAGATAATATTGAACGGATCACTAAAGGAAATTAAAGCTAAGTATGCTCAAAAAAATGTTAACATTAATTATGAGGGGGATATATCTTTTCTGAATGGCCACCCCATAATTGAAAAAATGGAAAACTTTGGGAATAACACAGGAATCAGGGTACGAGAGGCATCCCAGATAAAGGATCTATTAAAATTACTGGTTGAACGGGATGTAACAATTAAAAAGTTTGATGCAAATGAAATTTCCCTTCATGAAATATTTATTGAACTGGCCGGGAGGGATGATCAGAATCATTTAGAAAAAGAGGTGCTGCATGTTTAATTCCAGAACATTGGCTGTTATAAAGAGGGAATTAAGGGAAAAACTTTTTTCAAGAACCTTTATTCTGATGACTTTGCTTATCCCGGTGTTCCTTTTTGGTATACTGGGTCTTCAGACATTTTTCCTTTCTTATTCCGGAGAGGGTACTACAAAACTGCAGGTTGTTACGGAATCAGAACAAATGACCGCGGTCATAAAAAAAGAACTGCAGCAGGAAAATTTTGTTCAGAACAAAACATATGATATAGTGTATTTGACCATGAGCAAAGAGATGTTTTCTGATTACCTGAATAAGATGCGGCAGAATCTTACTGATGAAAAACTGACAGCAATTGTTTTTGTAGCGAATTCATCGTTAAAAGAAAAGAATATAGACTTTTACTCAAAGAACCCAAACAACCCCAAAATATTTGAAAAGTTGAAGAATCCGATAAATAAAGCATTTGCAAGTATATATTTCAGCAACAAAGGGTTTTCAGAATCCGATTTTCAATACGTCAGTAAAAACGTGGGATTCAATAATTACAGGGTATCAAAGGATAATAAGATTGAACATGAAGGCTATGGCAATTTAATTATTTCTTTCCTGTTTACCTTTATACTCTACTTTAGCCTGTTATTTACTGGTTCAATGATGATGCGTTCTGTGGTACAGGAAAAGAATAACCGGATTGTTGAAGTGCTGCTGTCTTCAGTTGACAGCAGGGAACTGATGACGGGGAAGATTATAGGCACTTCTATTACCGGATTGCTGCAAATGGCTATTTGGATGTCGCCTTTTATGATTCTAATTTCTACAAGTTGGTTTTTACTGCCAAAGGAGCTTGTATTTAAGCTAAATATGAGTGAAATATTATACTTTCTGCTTAATTATTTGGTAGGATTAATTACCTTTATGGGGTTATTTGCTTCAATGGGGGCGATATTCGATAATGAACAGGATGCCCAGTCAGGTATGTGGCCTGTAATGATGCTGATTATGATCCCGTTTTTCATTGGAATTTCCCTGCAGAGTAATCCCGGAAGCCCTATTGGCAGAATAGCCTCGATGTTTCCATTTGCTTCAATACTGGTGATGCCAGCCAGAATGACACTTGTTGAGCTACCTGTCTGGCAGATCGGACTTTCATTATTGATCAACCTGATTACAATGTCATTTGTATTCATGCTGGCAGGAAAAATTTACAGAGTAGGAATTCTGATGACCGGTAAAAAGCCCAAATGGTCTGAAGTCGCCAGATGGTTAAGGTACAAATACTAGACTGAAAAAATAATTTTGGAGCGGTATTTTACCGCTCCAAAACTATTTGAGATTACCTGCAGCAATTTATCCTGTTTATTCTAATCCATAAACATCGACATCGGCAGGCATGATCATGTGATCCGGCTTCCTGCCGGACTTATCCAGTTTGTCCAGCCCTAATATTTTACAATCCCCATGAGAAAAAAAAGGTGTACTGTCTCCGGAAAATAAAACGGGAAACAGTATACCATCATACTGCTTCCCGCGGTCTTGTAAGAGATAGAAGTATGATGCCGCATACTTCTATGCTAACGAATTATATTTCCGAAAAGCCTGGTTCGGCAGCACTTGAATTACTGAGAGCGTGCTTTTCTTTTGTTATCAGAAATTTTAGCCTCAGCCTCGTAAGTATCAGGCCGAGGACCGCAAGAATAATTAAATGAAGAAATTCGGGTACTATATCGCTCCATCCTGCTCCCATTTGAATAATCCGGTTAAAGGCAGTCAGGTAAGGTGTACTTGGAAGCAGGTCCGCAAGAACCCTGATATAAGAAGGCATGGCCTGAGTTGGCCATGGATAACCCGACATCAGGAATAGGGGATAAGATGAAAACGCAAAAACCTGCAGCGAAATAATCTTCCTCTGAAAAAAGGAAGAAATAAAAGTAGCCATATAAATAACTGAAATTAGAAGAAGAGCTGTTAATACTACAACTGCACTTACACTTCCTGCAAGTTTAATCCTGAATATTGAGAAATGAAGAACAAAAAACAGGAAAGCGTAGGAAGCAAACAAAATAAAATAGAACAACCCTTTCCCGGTTATTGTTGCCCAGATACTATGTCCGCTGGTATTGTATAGCGGCAAAAGTGTGTTCTCTTCCCGTTCCTTTGCAATGCTCTCAGCTAGTCCCATTAAAAGGGTTTGCTGGAGAATGAGTACAAGTAGTCCCGGAATCAGGAAGTCTCCGTAACTTTCTGTCGGATTAAATAGGGGTTTTACCTCTCCCTGCAAAGGTTCAATCATTTCCTTAGCCTGTTCAAAATTATATCCCTGAGCCTGAAAATACCTGAGTTTAATACCAGCCCCCATTGTCCCGGCAACTTCATTTACCGCCTTGTTAATATCATTAGAGACCAGAAAGCGGGAAGTATTCAGATAGATTTTCAGATCAGATACTTTACCGGCTTTCAAAGAACTTTCGAAACCCTTTGGAATGTACAATACGCCCTGTGCCTCAAGTTTATAAATCCTGTCCTTAGCTGTCTCAAAGTCCGGTACTATTTCAGAAATATTAACTAATTGGTGAGCATCCAGACTCCTCGTCAAAGTAGCAGCCAGAGGCGATTTATCCATATCCACTACTACAACCGGGACATTATTTTCAGACTTATGCCAATATACAGATGTATAAAAGAAAGCATAGAAAAGAGGGGACAGTAATATAATCGTTACCAGATCCATATCTTTTACAATATACAAGGTCTCTCTTTTGAGAACAGAAATCACACCTCTTATTTTTCTTATCATTTTAGATATCCCCCGCTGTATTCATGTTTAATTTGTAATAATGATTAATCTGATAGCGCAGGACGAATATTGTTGCTATAAATGAAAAAACAAGAAATACCGACAGTTTTAAAAACTCAGGTAAAACATACTTTAATGGTGTTCCCATCTGATATATTTTTAAAAAACCTGTCAGGAAGTGTGTAAAAGGAATGATCTGGGCAAAGTAATTATGAAGTGCCGGCATTCCCCACAATGGGAATGTAAAACCGCTGAAAATAAATGCGGGGGTATTAATAAAGAGTGCTAATTCCGTAGCAAATAACTGTTCATGAAATATACTTGAGATCAGCATGCCCAGGAAAAAAACGGCTATAATAAAATACATGAGAAAAAGACAAGTGAACAATACAGAGCCATTTATCTCAATAGAAAATAATGGAAAGATGATGCCAATTATTCCGAGTGCCGTAGCAAAATGTATTGCAAGGTGGGGAAGTGACTTCCCCATGAAAATAATAAATGCATTGTTTCCCGAAAGAGTAATCAATTCAGGGAAAGTCTTATGAGAAAACTCTGAGCTGATAATAAGTACAGTTGCAATCATAATTATCATCTGAAGTGTGGCTGTAAGGAGTCCGGGAATCAGATAGCTTGTATAATTATAATTGGGATTATACAAGGACTGGGTTTCAACTCTGACCGGATTTACAATCGCCATTGCCTTTTGTTCAGGAATACCTTTTGCTCTTAATTTCTTGAGTAATATCCCTCCTGAGAACGTTCTGGTTATGGTCATCCCGTCTTTATATAACATATTCCCTATAATAAGGTTCGATGTATTTTTGAAAATTACCAGTTTTGTACTCTTTCCGCTTTTAAGGTCAGTCTCCATTCCGGAAGGGAAGTAAAATGCTCCCTGAATTTTGCCTTTAAGAAATTCAGATTTAAGCTTGTCCATGGAGTTAATGTGCTCAACTACTTCCATTGAAGCTGAAGCATCAACAGCGCGTGTCAGCAACCTTGAAGTTTCGCTGTTATCTGCGTCGAATATAGCTACAGGCAAGTCTCTTACCACCCCATTTTTATAAATTAGTGCAAGGGTTAAAAACAGAATTACCGGCAGAATAATTGAAAGCAGATAGAGTGTTTTCCTTTCCTTTATTCTAATAACCTCTCTCATGATGATCTTAATAAGAGGCGAATCAATATTATTTTTAGTAATCATTCTTACTTAGTTGTCCGTTAAATATTCACTGTTCGTTGATTGTTCACTCATATCAAAATATTTACAGTCATGCCGGCTCTCAGGCCGTCGATTGGGGCTTTGCTTCTAAGATGAATTTCAAAAGTCTTCAAATCAAAATCCCCCTTCTGATTCGTGGGTTTCCACGTGGCGAATTCAGCCATTGGAGAGATATAACTAACCTCGAACTGAAATTTCTGATTTCCCAGTGCAGGTACCTTCCCATAGAATAGAGAACCTTTTTTAACGGAATTCATCTGATCTTCACGCAACTGCACAACTACCCAAGTGTCCCTGGGATTCATTATTGTAAAAAGAGGATAACCGGCGGCTACAATTTCGCCAGGGTCAGAAATTTTTTTGCTGATTTCACCATTAATGGGGCTGACAAGGTTCAGTTCCTGATGGTAAGCCATTGCCTCGTTAAATGTATTCTGTGCCTGATAATAAAGGGCCTCGGCACCTGATATCTCTTCAACGCGGGCTCCCTTTAACACCAGATCGAGTTTTGCTTTTGCAGCTTCCATTTGTTCTTTTGCTGCTCTATACTGAAATTCAACCTGATCTTTTTCCTGAGTTGAAATTACTCCGTCCTTAAATAAAGATTGAATACGTTTCCAGGTCTTCTCTGCAAGTTCATATTGAGCCTGTGACTGTGAATAAAGCCTTTCTGTAGCTGTTTTCTCCTCAGGGCGGGCTCCGTTATGGGCCATGGACATTTTAGATCTGGCTGCCTCCATAACACCGCGTGCCTGCTCGAGCTTTGCATCCATTTCTTTGCTTTCCAGACGAGCAATTATTTGTCCTTTATGAACCAGATCGCCCTCATTCACATAAACAGAATCAATCCGGCCGGGAATCTTGGATGCAACATCAACTTGCGATACTTCAACTATTCCGGATATAATATTTTCTTCAGGGCTTACTGCCTTAACAACCAGCACTGAAATAGCAATAACTGCAATAACTAAAGGGATCAATAAGACTATATTTGATTTAGACAATTTCATTTTTGGTTCTCCTTGTGCCATACTGATAATATTTCCTGCGGGTTTCCTATTGCAACATATAAGTCTGTTAATGATTTATAAAAGTCGAACAATGATAGTAGACTTTCAATTTGGTTCTTTTCGAGCGATAACTGAGCATCAATGACCTCAAGTGATGTGCCCATGCCCGATTGAAACCGTTTTTCATTCAGTCTGAGATTTTCCCTTGCCAGGTCAATTGTTTTCCCAAGCTTTTGATATCTCGTCTTTGCGTTAATAAAATCGCGGTAAGTTTTATTCACCCAAAGGCTGATCTTACGTCTTGCATCTGCCTCTATATAACTAACTTCTCTTTCAATATGCACCGCATTCTGAAGTTTTGAATAATCTTTAAGTCCGTTAAACAAGTTCATTTTCAATTGCAGGCCAAGGACCCAACGTGGTTCCAGACTGGAAAGATATTGCGGGTACATTTCATATTTTCCAAAAGCCGCCAGTGTCGGTAAGAAGTTGGCTCTTTCGGCCGCATATTTGCTGGATGCCGCTTCTTTTTTAAGCGCAATTAATTTTAAGATGGGTTGATTCTCCAGAGCACGCGAGGTATAGAAATCCAGACTGTCGTTTACTTCTGCAAAAGAGAGAGAGTCAGTAAGCGTAATTGGCGAATCCTGAGAAACGCCTATTGTATTCTGCAGGGCAATCCATGCAAGTTCCAGTTTATTTTTGTCATCGGACAGGTTTCTTTCAGCATCAGCTACTGCCACCTCAGCCCTGAGGAGGTGGTAATTGGCGATCAGGCCTTCATTAAATAGTTTTTGCGCATCATTTCTGTGTTTGTTTATCCCCTCAAGTACATTGGTACGGGTTTTTACTATATTTTGCATCAGAACGACACCGAGATAATTATTCACAGTTTCCTGGATCACCTCATCTTTAATTTTTTGAAGCTCGAATTCAGAAGACCGTTTTTCCTCCGAAGCAAAATTTTTCGCGGCCAGCAGTTTACCACCAACAAACAGAGGCTGCACCCCCACCAGTGTTGCGGTCTTAAAGTCCTGTTTCTTAAATGTTTCAACGAAAGGAGGTATTGCCGAATTTAACTGCGATGAATATTGTGAGTATAGAGCAGCTTTTTGCTGATCGTTCAAAGGTTGTCCCTGAAGTGTTTTGTAGATATTCGCCAGTTCAGTCTGGTTTTTAGCCTGCAGGGTTATTATTACGTCTCTGATCGGACTCAGGTCGATATTCATAGGATCGTTAAGGTGGTTATAGCTTCCTTCAAAACTGACAGTAGGGAGGAAGTTACCCCAAGCCTCCAGGTCCTGATATTTCTTCTGAGATACTCTTTCCTGGTACTGCTTTATTTTTTCATTATTCTTAAGTGCAATTTGAATAGCATCATTTAGATCCAAAGACTGTCCAAACAGGTTAAAGGGAACTGAAATCACAATTAATATAGTCCCAATCAGTATTTTTTTATATAACTTCAACAGCATAGAAATATCCATAATGTATAATGAATCATTATTCAATAAAAGGTAAAAAATTATTTCAACAATCCCCGTTTACAAAAATATTTTACATTTTGTCTGATTTCGTTAAGGGGAAAGTTTTGAGAATTGTTTGCCCATTGGTGCAGCAGATGTCTTAAACCTCCGAATATAAAAGACCTGATAATCTTAACGTCAAAGTTTGGATTAAAAGTCTTACTTTCAATTCCTTCTATAACAATGTGTTCGCCAAGATCCAGGAATTTTTCATAATATGGGGTGAATCCGTTGGGATTCTGCTGCAGCAGGTGGTTTTGTTCATTTACAAAAACCAATGCAAGCGGGGGATTCTGAATGAAAACATCAAAAAGCAGGTCAATCATGTTATCGAATTTCTCAACTGAATTTATGTCTGTTCTTTCAGCAACTCTGTGTAATTCGTTGTAAAGCCGTGTCCATAATTGTTCAAAGATCTTAAGAAGAATAGTTTCTTTATTCTTATAATAAACATAAATGCTTCCGGTTGCAACACCAGCAACTTCTGCTATCTTGTGTATCTTTGCGTTATGATAACCGCTTTCAGCAAAAACCTTAATCGCAGCTATAATAATATCTGTTTCTTTATTTCCTTCTTTAACTCTCATATTGCATTAGTATAAATGAACGACTGTTCAAAAATAAATAAGAATGAATAATTTGTCAAGCCTCATTAAAAAAATATTAATAATTAATCAAACCAGGAGACAAACAATATAATTGCTATTGTAGCAGTCTCCTGGTTTTGCACTCTTCCTTATGACAAGACAGGGTATTTGTTAAAAATTATGTACAAAAGTTTTACCGTCTCCGGAAGTTGTTACTTCCTCAAGGTGTCTTTGTCTCCTAATGCTTTGTTCTTCTGTAACAAGTATTTCTACTTTAATCCAGCCCGGTTGTCTTTCATCAAATGCCTTATATGCTTTAATGATAGAATCCATAGGACCGATCTGGGTTATCATTTTCTGAGGACTAACCATGCCGCCCTGCACCATTTCGAGGAGTGAAGGGATATATTTCCTGTGGTTGCAATTACCGGCTTTCATAGTTAAGTTTTTATTCATTGCCATTCCAAAGGGGAACGATTGAAATGTCTGCGGATATACGCCAATAACCGACAAAGTGCCAGCCTTGGCTATTGATTCAACGGCCCAGAGCAACGCCTGTGAAGGACCATTTCCCGGTATCCAGTTTTTTCCATGCGGATTGGTTCGCGGGGCAACTGATTCCAACTCTCTCCTGAATTCCTTATCAAGTTTTCTGGATCTTTTGAGAGCCGGACCTTTTTCAGGCTGCATGGCGTCAACGCCGACGGCATCAATTACACGGTCAACCCCAATTCCACCAGTCAGCTCCCTGATTACTTCTGTTGGATCCTCTTCGTCAAAATTTATTATTTCAGCTCCTGCATTCTTTGCCATTTCAAGTCTGGAAGGAATTCGATCGATCGCAAGAACCCGGCCGGCTCCCATTATAAATGCGCTCATTATGGCAAACTGACCTACGGGTCCGCATCCGAAAACTGCAACTGTATCTCCGCTCTTTATTTCTGCCATCTCAGCGCCGAAATAGCCCGTCGGGAAAATATCTGATAGCAAAATAGCGTCATCGTCACTTACGTCATCAGGTATTTTTACAAGACCAACATTAGCAAAAGGAATGCGGGCCATTTCGGCCTGTAAGCCGTTAAAACTGCCGCTCATTGCGGGACCCCCAAAAAAGCTGGTCCCGGCGTTGTTCCCCATGGGATTTGCATTATAGCATTGTGAAAAATATCCTGCTCTGCAGTAAGAGCAGTAACCGCATCCGATTGTGGAAGGGATAATAACCCTGTCACCTTTTTTAAGATTTCTCACTTCCTTTCCAATGTCCTCAACAATTCCTATCCCTTCGTGTCCCAGTATTGTCCCAGGTTTCATTCCCGGAAGTGTTCCTCTGATAAGATGCAGATCTGTTCCGCAAATTGCACAAGAAGTTATTCTCACAATCGCATCATGTGGATCCCTGATTTTAGGTTCCTTAACATCTTCAAGCCTAATGTCACCAATACCGTTGAATACAACCGCTTTCATCTACTCCTCCTGATTTTGTTACATAGTTATAATATCAGAATTAAAGATTTATTCAAGGTGAAAGCCCTGGAATAATATAATAGAGGTACTATTTCAGGCTCAGGATTTAAGCAACGGTCGAAAAATCCGAGGCTATTTATTATTACCACAAAATTGATTATTGTATAGAAGTAGCAGTAAACCGGGGTGATCAAGCCTGGTAAAAATAATAATATATAAATGTCTGATTTATAATAACTTATGGAAATTTGCGTGTTAAAGAAAATATATCGGATTAAAGGTGTTTTTTTTGCAAAAGGAGGCGTGGAATAGTTGATATTTTATCAAATTAACCTTAGTTTGTTCCGCCGATCTGTAATAAGTAGTTCTTGTTTTCGTAAGCTTGCTTATTCCACAATAAGTATGGAATAAAGTAAGTTATTTATAATCTATATATTATTAGTTACTTGTAATTAACTCTTACTTATATTTCTGTTATGACACGATCACCTAAAATATTGAGATATTATTATCTGCTATAAAATGATCCCAACTATTGTTTGCTGATTTAATTGAAAACTCTTATTCAGGATATACAGAGCGGTAGAACTAATTAATTCAGTATCATTAAATTCTTTTGATCAGTATTGAGGTAAATATGAAAATGAAATTCCCTCTTTCTTCTTATAACTGGACTTCTCTAGTCGGTCTGACGATCGCAATTATTTCCCTATTTATGATAATCTTTCTGTTCATAGTTTCTGCCTTTATCGAACAGGGAAGTTCTTATCTGGGGTTAATAATATATATTTTACTCCCTGCGTTTTTAATAATGGGTTTAATTCTTATACCAGTAGGGATGTACTTTAAGGCCAAAAAAGATTTAAAGAGCAAGGAGTTAAAAGAAAACAGGTGGCCCCAAATCGACCTAAATAACATCAGACACAGAAACGGGTTCGTTTTCTTTTCCATTGGTACTGCAATATTCCTGTTATTATCTGCAATTGGCAGTTATGAGGCATTTAATTTTACAGAATCTGTTGAATTCTGCGGAAAGATTTGCCATACGGTAATGAAACCTGAATATACAGCTTATCAGCATTCACCACACGCCAAGGTTGCCTGTGTAGAGTGTCACGTGGGTACAGGTGCGAATTGGTATATGCGCTCCAAATTATCCGGGTTATATCAGGTCTATGCAGTTACAATCGGCAACTATCCCCGGCCGATACCTACACCTGTAAGCAATCTGAGACCTGCAAGGGAAACATGCGAGCAGTGTCACTGGCCGCAAAAATTCTATGCAAGGCAATTAAGGTTCGAAAAGCATTATCTTTCTGATGAAACCAATTCTGAATGGGACATCAATCTTGTTGTGAAGACAGGACCCAGTTTAAGTGCGCTTGGGCTGCAGGAAGGAATTCACTGGCATATAAATCCCAATACCAGAATTGAGTACATTGCAACTGATGAACAGCGTCAGAAAATACCCTGGGTCAGGTATACAAATTTATCGAACGGAAAATCAATTGTCTTCAAGGTACAGGATGATAATTCAAAATTGAATAGTAATGCTGTAAGAACAATGGATTGCATTGATTGTCACAACAGACCATCGCATAATTATTTACCGCCATCTACATTTGTTGATGACGCATTAAGCTCGGGTATAGTTTCAAAATCAATCCCTGGCATTAAGTTGCTGGCTATGAATATTTTTAATAAAAATTTCTCGACAACAGATTCAATGCTGAATTACATAAATACAGAAGTAATGAATAACTATAAAACAAATTATTCTCAGTTCTATGCAAGTAATCAACCATTGATCAAACAGGCAGTAAATGGATTGCAAAGCGAGTTTAAACAGAACATTTTCCCGGAGATGAAAGTCAGGTGGAGTGCTTATCCCAGCAATATCGGACATAAGAATTTTATCGGATGTTTCAGGTGTCATGACGGTCAGCATACAAGCAGCGATGGAAAA